>JAFGDA010000098.1 GCA_016932375.1 Actinomycetota bacterium
CCATGGAAGAGGGGCAGAGGTTTGCCATCCGTGAGGGAGGCAGGACCATAGGTGCCGGAAGTGTTACAAAGATAATAGAATAAAGGTATAAAGATTTAGGAGGATATGATTTGGTTGCAACTAAGGCAGGCCAGAAGATAAGGATAAAATTGAAGGCATATGATCATGAGATTATTGACCGCTCCGCAAAAAAAATAGTGGAGACAGTGGAAAATTCAGGTGCAAAAGTTTCCGGTCCAATACCGTTGCCCAACAAGAAGAATGTTTATTGCGTAATAAGGTCACCTCATGTTAACAAGGATTCAAGGGAACACTTTGAAATAAGGACCCATAAAAGGCTTATAGACATAATTGATCCGACTCCAAAGACAGTTGACCTGCTTATGAGGTTAAGTCTTCCCGCAGGAGTGGATATTGAGATAAAATCATGATCATTTGAAATTTGTATTATATTTTGAAAGTGATGTAAAAATGGTTGATTCGATATATGGTAAAAAGATAGGCAGCACCCAGATATTTAAGGAAAATGGCGATGCAGTATATGTCACTGCGATAGAAGCCGAGCCGTGTGTAGTGGTACAGGTAAAAAATAAGGAGAAAGACGGATATAACGGATTGAAGGTCGGATTTGGATCTGCACGGGAAAAAAAGGAAAACAAACCACACGCGGGAGTATTTGCAAAAAACAAACTGGATATAAAGAAATATATCAGGGAGATAAGGGTAGAACAGTTTGACAGGGAATATAAACCTGGTGACCTCATTGATGCGACTGTTTTCAAGGCCGGGGACAAGATAAAGATTTCCGGGAATTCGAGGGGTAAAGGTTTTGCGGGTGTAATAAAAAGACACAACTTTCACCGCGGAAGAATGTCGCACGGTTCACACTCGCACCGCATACCGGGTTCAGTGGGTATGTGTGCAACTCCTTCGAGGATTCATAAGGGAAAGAAAATGCCCGGAAGGCTTGGAGGGAAAAAGACAACACTGCCGCATTCAGAGGTAGTGGATATTATAGAAGACCAGAACCTGATACTTGTTAAGGGGAGCGTACCCGGAGCAAAGGGCAATATTGTTTTACTAAAAAAGATCTAAAAATACTCATTTTTGCTTGGGAGATTATGATGGTTAGTTTAAATGTGATGGATAAAGACGGAAAAGAACTGGAAAAGATTAAAATATCCGGTGAGATCACGGGAATAGAGCCTAATTCCGAGGTATTATATCAGGAAGTCAGGAGGTACCTTGCTTCTTTAAGGGCCGGAACGCATAGTACGAAGGGAAGGAGCGAAGTACGCGGAGGCGGTAAAAAACCCTGGCGGCAGAAAGGTACAGGAAATGCAAGGGCAGGTTCCACAAGGTCTCCTATATGGAAAGGCGGGGGGATTGTATTTGGCCCAAAACCCAGGGATTATGGTTTTAAGTTAAATAAAAAAATACTAAAAAAGTCAAAATCGATGGCCCTGGCTGAAAAAATTAAAAATAAGAGGGTAATTGTCCTCGATAAATTTGATTTCACCAAACCGGCAACAAAAGAAGCTGCCGAAATACTCGGCAGGTTAAATGTTAATGATAAGAAAGTGCTGGTTGTGGTGGAAGATATAAATGGGAATGACTTCAGGTCATTCAGGAACCTTGCAAACGTTGTTGTAGAAAGTGCAAACGGAACAAATGCCTTTTTATTAATGTTTGCGGAATATGTGATTTTTACAAAGAACTCACTGAGTATGTTAATTGAGAGGTTGACCAATGGCAAATCCAAATCCTAGAGATATAATACTGGCACCTGTGGTATCCGAGAAAAGTTATGGCGGTGTCCAGAACAAAAGGTATTCTTTTTTTGTAGATTTGAGAGCTGATAAAAAGCAGATAAAAAGGGCCATAGAAGAAATTTTTAATGTGACTGTTTTAAAGATAAGTACCCAGAATATCAAACCAAAACCAAAGAGGCTGGGCAGGTCCACCGGAAGCAGTTCCCGTAAAAAGAGAGCCATAGTCACACTTGGTAAAAAAGATAAGATCGGCTTCTTTGAGTCGGTCTGATAGTATAGTTTGGAGGTTTAAAGTTGGCCGTTAAGAAATATAAGCCCACGACACCGGGAAGAAGGTTTGCAACAGTATCCGATTTTTCCCTGTTGACCAGGAAGAGACCGGAGAAATCACTAACTGGCCCGGTTAAAGAAAAGGCAGGTCGCAACAGTGCGGGAAGAATAACGAGGAGACATAGCGGGGGAGGACATAAGAGGTTATACCGTGAAATAGATTTTAAGAGGCTGAAAGATGGTATTCCCGGAAAGGTAACTGCCCTCGAATACGACCCTAACAGAAGTGCAAGGATCGCCCTCCTGACTTACAGCGATGGTGAAAAGAGGTATATAATAGCACCGCTAAAACTCAAAGTAGGGGATTATGTAGTGTCGGGAGAAAAAGCAGATATCAAGATTGGTAACTGCCTTCCGCTTAAGAACATACCGGTAGGTACCATAATACATAATATAGAGATGAAGGCAGGAAAGGGTGCCGAGATGGTAAGGTCGGCCGGTGGTTTTGCACAGCTTCTTGCAAAGGAGGGCAGGTTTGCAACTTTCAAACTGCCTTCTGGCGAAGTCAGGATGACCGCTATAGACTGCAGGGCTACTATCGGGCAGGTTGGAAATACTACACATGAGATAATCCGGCTGGGAAAGGCAGGCAGGAAAAGGTGGCTTGGAGTAAGGCCGACAGTAAGGGGAACGGCAATGAACCCCATAGATCACCCTCATGGCGGGGGAGAAGGTAAAAATAAAAGTTCGGGTAGGAACCCGGTTACCCCCTGGGGTAAACCGACTCTCGGTTACAGGACAAGAAATAAAAACAAATCTTCGAACAGGCTGATAGTCAGGAGAAGGACACAGGGTAAATAGTCAATTCTGTAGAAAACAGGAGGAGGATTTTATGTCAAGGTCTTTAAAAAAGGGACCTTTTATAGAAGGAAAGTTACTGGATCGTATAAATAAGCTCAATGATTCAGGAGAGAAAAAGATTATAAAGACCTGGTCAAGGTCTTCAACAATATTTCCTGAAATGGTGGGGCATACTGTTGCAGTCCATGATGGAAGGAGACATGTGCCAATTTATATTTCCGAATCAATGGTGGGACATAAGCTTGGCGAGTTTGCACCCACGAGGTCAATAAGGGCGCATGTTTTTAAAGGAAAAAGTGAAAGTACGGCAAAAGTAAAGTAATGGAATAAGCAGTCTTGCAAGGGGGCTTGATTTTGGAAGCTAAAGCAGTTGAAAAATTTATCAGGATGTCACCAAGAAAGCTGAGATATGTTGCAGATATGGTAAGAAAAAAAGATGTTAATAAGGCAGTTGACCTTCTGACATTTACACCCCAGAAAGGGGCGCTGGTTGTAAAGAAAGCCATAATGAGTGCAGCGGCAAATGCTACGGAGAACCATAAAATGGATGAGGATTTGCTTTTTATATCCAGGATTTTTGTGAATGAAGGGCCTACATTAAAAAGGTTCAGGCCGAGAGCCAGGGGAAGGGCTACAAAGATAAGGAAAAGGACATCGCATCTTATGGTCTATGTGTCTGACGGTAAGGAAGAGGAGGCAAAATAAAATGGGTCAAAAGGTTAACCCTACAGGTTTAAGACTGGGTATCAACAGGACCTGGCAGTCCAGGTGGTATGCCGGCAGGGATTATTCAAGATTATTACAGGAAGATATACTGATACGGAAAATCATTGATGAGCAGCTGGGCAATGCAGGAATTTCAAAAATTGATATCGAGAGAACAGCAGAGGAAGTAAAAGTTGATGTGCACACTTCCAAACCCGGTATAGTTATTGGCCGCAGGGGAGCCAATATAAACGATATCAGGAACATGATAGAGGAGCGTACCGGGAATATTATTCAATTGAATATAATTGAAGTGAAAAAACCGGAACTCATAGCCAGGCTGGTTGCTGAAAGCATAGCCTCGCAACTTGCAGGAAGGGTAAGTTTCAGGAAAGCCATGAAGAAAGCAGTATCGCTTACTCTCAAAGCCGGTGCAAAAGGCATAAGGGTCCAGTGCGCGGGAAGGCTGGGAGGCGCAGAAATGGCCAGGACCGAATGGTACAGGGAAGGCAGGGTACCGCTTCATACTCTGCGGGCTGATATTGATTACGGGTTTTCCGAGGCTAAAACGACCTTCGGCAAGATAGGGGTCAAGGTCTGGATTTATCTTGGAGATGTTATTCTTGATAAAAAAGAATCCGCAGAAACGCAAGAAAAAGAAGAAAAAGTTTCAGGTTAGGAGATAGATACATATGTCACCGATGTTAATGCCTAAAAGAGTTAAATATAGAAAAGTCCAGAGAGGCAGGATGAAAGGAACCTCAAAGGG
>JAFGDA010000099.1 GCA_016932375.1 Actinomycetota bacterium
ATAAAATAAGAACAATTATAATATTGCCATTTTTGCTCATACTGGTTGTTTTTATTACTTCAGGCTGTTTGCCGGAAGAACTGAACTTTTTTTCATCTTCAGGAGAAACTTTGGCTGAAGAAGCATCTTCCCCGGGAACTGAAGAAGAGGCGGATGAAGGCAGTGATTTTGATGTCAGGCTGAATGAGCTTAAGGACAGGATTGTTAGCCCACCCGTGATTATTTCACATGATTCTGATGAGGTAATTTTTGGAAGCGGAGATAAGGAACTTATATTCATAGAAGGCAGGGCGGAACCTAAAAACACTATCGAGGTATATGTAAACAGCATACTCAAGGCCAGTGATATAATAGTAGACAATAGTGGTTATTTCAAAACCCCAAATGGAGTGGAGATAATCGAGGGAAAGAATGTGGTGGAGGCAATCGCCATAAATCCAGCTGGCAATAAAAGTGATCCCACAAAATTCAACCTTTTTCTTAATGTCCCCGATAAGGTGAAATTTTCCATATATGAGGATGCTGAAAGCTTAAAGGAAATTACAGGGGTTTATTATTCAACCGAGCATGACCCCAGGGCATATCTGAGGGGGCATTACACGCCTAATTCTTACATATTTATACAGGCAAATGATAAAATCGTAGGTGAAATGTACAGCGATATAAATGGAATATTCGCGCTGGATGAAATAGAGCTCAGGGAAGGTGAAAATGAAATAGGGGTATGGGCAATCACCCCCGACGGGTTTGTCTCGGCACCGGTCTTTTCAAATATTTCAGTGCTAAAGGATTTAATAACACCCGGGCCATCAAACCTTACCGGTTACAAGAGCAGTAATGCAAATTACCTGAGCTGGAATGCATCGGTTGATGATAATTTTGATTCCTATAAAATAGTAAGGGTGGAGGATCCCTGCAAGAACCCGGATTATCCCGAAGATGATATTATAGTTACAATAAGTGATAAGGGAAAAACATCATATATCGACCAGGACATAGAATCTGGAAGGTCTTATTATTATACGGTGTGGACCATAGATAAAGCCGGACATGCGGTATCAAGCAATGTGCTTGCTGTCCCTAAACCGGTTTATGGAATAAGTATTGTAAGACTGGAACCGCTTGATGACAATGTTATCGGCAGGAGGGAGTGGTTTTACCAGTATTATGAGATCACCAATACCGGTAATGTAACCGTTGACCTGCAGCCCATGATGGTCTGGCTCAAGCTCAATCCTGAACCTGATGGAGATATGGAGATAGCCCCTCTGTGGGAAGTACATATCTGGAATCCGGAATCACCGGGTATTTATTATTATTCCAATGAATCCATATATGAGACATATATTGCTGATTGGGCCAATACCAGCGGGTATACAACTGTTGAGGAACAAACTGTGTACAGTGATGATGGGCTGACCAAGACTGTTACTGTTGTCGAGACAACCAGGGAAACGGATAAGAAAGAAGTCAATCTTAAGAGGATAGTATTGATAACAACCGAGACCACCATTACGGAGACCAACCTTGAAACCGGTGATGAGGATGTCAAAACTACCACTGATACGAGTACCGCAATTGCCGAGCCGGAAAAAATAGGTACCCCAATAGAAGACCTGGAACCCGGGGAAAAAATAAAGATTGGCATAAAGATACAGAATATTTCAGCAGATGTTAACGAAGAAATAGTGGTGCATTTCCATTTTGCCCCTGTGGATTGTGATGGCCACTTCTTTATTGATGAGATAGTATCCACAAATGATATCTATTGTAGCAGCAGCGGCAGGAATTAAAATTAAGGCTTTTAAAAAGAAATCTTCATATATATAATATATTTACCTGTCTTACAATTATTTCTATGAAAGTGGTGTATTTTATTTATGGCCAAAGATAAAAAAAAGAAGAATGCAGGTATCCCGGAACCCGGAAATGGGGAGGATAGAGATGTAAAGACTCCTTTTGAGATGATGAAGGAGGAACTTGAAAAACATGATTCAAAAGAGGTCAGGGAAGAGCTGGAAATAGAGGAACTTGAGCAGGAAATAGAAGTTTTAAGAAAAGAACTTGAAAACTGCAAAAAACTGGAGGATGAATATATTGACAGGATCAAGAGACTCCAGGCGGATTATGAAAATTACCGTAAAAGGACCCTGAAAGAGCATATAGAACACCTGAAAAGGGCGAACAAGGACCTTATATCAAAGATGCTTCCTATTATTGACAACTTTGAGATAGCCCTGAAAACAGGGGAAAAATTAAAGGGTGGCGAAGATGAATTCTACAGGGGTGTAAGAATGATTTATGATAAAATCATGGAACTATTAAAAAATGAAAATGTGAAGGTAATCGACCCCCATGGGCAGGAATTCGATCCAAGGATCTGTGAGGCTGCAGTAACGGAGGCAGTCGATGATGTTGATGAGGGAAATATACTTGAAGTATTAAGAAAGGGTTACATGATAGATGATTTCCTTATCAGGCCTGCAGTAGTCAAAGTATGTAAAAAAAGCTAAGGAGGAGAATTTTGGGAAAAAAATTAGGAGTAGGATGCATTGTAGGAATAGTGGTTTTAATCTTAGTAATAGTTGGCCTCGGTCTGGGGGCTTATATTATTTCGTCGAGGAATAATATGGTAGAAAAAGAATTGTCAGTAGAGAATGCATGGGCCCAGGTACAGAATGTTTACCAGAGGAGGCTTGACCTTATACCCAACCTGGCAGAAAGCGCAAAAGCTTATATGCAGCTGGAAAAGGATATATTCGAGGCAATAGCCAATGCAAGAGCGGGCATACAGGAAGCGGAAAACCCCGCAGAACTTGAAAGCGCAAACCAGGAAGTCAGCTCATTAATTGATGATATTAAAGTAATTGTAGAGGATACTCCTGAACTTAAGGCCAGCGAGACCGTACAGAACCTGATGATTGAACTTGAAGGTACAGAGAACCGGATTGCAACAGAGAGGGGAAGGTACAACGAGACAATCCGTGATTTCAATGTTTACATAAGAATGTTTCCAAGGAATATCATAGCAGGGTGGTTTGGATTTACCCAAAAGGATTTTTTTGAGGCACAGCCAGGAGCCGAGACTGCTCCGGAAGTTGATCTGGAATTAGAGTAGGGTAATGATTCTTAATATAATCAGAAACAAGAAAAGCCTGTTTTTCTTTCTGGCGGTTTTCTTCATATGCCTTTTTTCCTCTCCTTCCCCTGCCTTTGCTGAAGATATCAATTATCCGGATTATAAGGGATATGTAAACGACTATGCAGGCATCCTTGATGCGGCAACCGCAGCAGACCTCGAAAACCTCATTACAAATATTGAGAAGGATACGACTGCTGAAATAGCCATAGTTACTGTAGAGAATCTGCAGGGAATAACGGTTGAAGAATATGCGGTAAAACTGTTCGAAAAATGGGGTATCGGCAAGAAGGAAGAAGATAACGGCCTGCTTATCCTGATATCGATGGAAGAGAGGGCTGTAAGGATAGAAGTAGGGTACGGCCTCGAAGGAGTAATCACCGATCTTGAGGCCGGCAGGATTATAAATAATATAATAGTACCGGGTTTCAAGGAAGGAAAATACAGCAGCGCACTTTATGATGCAGTTGTTAAAATATCAAACCAGGTATATGGTGAAAAGGACCTGGATCCGGTGGCCGGGACCGTAAGTGAACCACAGCAGGATTCAACATCTTCAGGAAATTTGCTATCCGGGTTACCTTCGGGATGCATATGCTGTTTCCCTGTATTCTTTGTTATCTTTTTGGTAATTTTTCTTGTAAACCTGTTCAATAAAAGGTGTCCCCGGTGCAGAAGGTTTTTTGCCCTGAAAATAAAACGAACTGTACTGGAACAGGCCACTTACAGCTCTGCCGGAAAACAGCTAGTCGAAAGGACATGCAAATACTGCGGTTTTCATGACCAAAAGGTTGTAAAAATTCCAAGGAAGACCAGGAGCAGCACCTGGTCCGGAGGGGGATGGAGCAGTGGAGGCGGTTCTTCCGGTGGAGGTTTTGGAGGTTTTGGAGGCGGTTCTTCCGGAGGTGGAGGCGCCAGCGGCAGATGGTAAATTAATCTTATTGAAGGCAGTGCCTGATTCCTTGCTATTCTTATGTTCTTATGGATGATAAATATGCCTGAAAAATAAAAGATATCCAGTTTTATAATTAATTATATCAATAATGCATAAAATAATGTCATTTAAAAACCGGTATTATTTAACCTGGTATCAACTACTATATCACCCAACCTGTATTTTCCATTAAAATCTTCGGCAATAACAGGGCATTTTATTTTAAGCAGGAAAAAAATGTTTTTATCCTCATCGCTCAGGGCTTCGTAATTGCCCTGTCCCTTGGAGATGATAAGGCCTGAATCATTATATTCATCCATGAATTCTTTTGAGCAAAGAGGGAGAATAGCTGCCGGCATATCAAGACCGGTAGTGATTACCCTGACCACTTCTGTCATGCCAACCATTTCTGCATCATCCATCGTGGAATCATTTAGAGCAGGTCCTCCTCTTACAACATATGTTATTTTCTTTTTGGGAAGCCATTCAATAAAAATCTTATCAAATACTATTTCGCCTGCATTGTCACCGATGAACAGTATCTTTTTTGCCTTTTTTATGTTTTGCCTTAAAAGCAAAACATTATTCCTGCACAGGTTTTGATTTAATGATTTTTTTATAGCCCTGAGTATTATACTTCTATTAAGAACCTGTTTCGGTCCAAAATCTATAATATTGCCGGCCAGTGAAATCCTGAGGCTGGTTTCAAAAGGATCCGTGGAATCCTTGATGGTTTTCCTTAAATCTTCTTCCATATCCATACAGATAAGGTTAAACTTTTTTTTAATATCATCATAGGGGTCATCATCAGGTAATAATCCCTTTACAGCATTCTGTATTTTTACCTGTGACAAGAGCCCGATTGAATCACAATCAAAATCAACTGCAGCTTTTAAAGACTCCCTTATGATTTTTTCATGAAGTTTTTTGTCTTTTGATACCAATTTTGCAGCATCGAGTACCTGCCTTATATAACAGGGGACACATTCCAGATGTAGCTTCATAACCTTCCTTAGCTGAATAATTTAAATATAATAAACAGTACAGGTTAAGAATAATACAATATCTTTACCGTTTTTTAAACAGTCATATTAAATAAAAAAGGCTGAAGATAGATTAAAAACCTGTCTTCAGCCAGATTTGCTGGTTATTGTTACTTTTCTTTTTGTGCAGTTTCTTTCTGGAGCTCGTCCATTCTTGCCTGTACATCCTTCATCTGCTGCTTTAAAAGATCCGCCTGTTCTTTAAGCATTTCTTTTTCATCATCAGGCGTTACCCCTTGATATGCATATGGATCTGCATAGGGATTAACTGGCGCTACATATGAACCACCCCATGCTGGCATTCCTGTATTATATCTCTGCCATCCTGCAAGGCCGGTTGATTGATACCAGTTTCTGTAACCTCTTCCTCTGCCACCCCTGCCTCCGGATAAACCTCTTCCTGCCCCAAAAAATCTTCCTCCGGCAGGGTTAGCAAAACCCGGGACGGAATAGCCTGCACAATAACCTGCAGCACGTCCTGTCATCGGTCCCATACCTGCTGGACCGGTTCCATCTCCTCTCGGCATTTTATATTCCTCCTTTCAAGTAGTGAACTATTGTGCAATAATAATATAACGAACTATGGTTCATTTGTCAATATTAATTTTATATTAATTCTATATAATTGGTTTAAGCAGATCTGGTAAAAAAAATGGTACATATTTTAAATATTCTGGTATATTTTAACCTGGTATAAATTAATATTGGAAAATTGAATACTGGAGGTGCATGTAATAATGAAGATTGCTGTTTCAGGGAAAGGTGGGGTTGGAAAAACCACACTATCCGCCTGTCTCGCCAGGAACTATGCTAATAAGGGATATAAGGTAATAGCTGTTGATGCAGACCCGGATGCCAACCTCGCAACGGCTCTTGGCATTGATTATAAAAAAGCATCTGGAATTGTACCTCTTACCGATATGAAGGATCTTATTGAGGAACGCACAGGGGCAAAGCCAGGGGGATATGGAGCGTTTTTTAAACTCAATCCAAAAGTCGATGACATACCCCAGAAGATAGGAATAGATGTAGACGGGATAAGGCTGCTGGTTGCAGGTACCATCAAAGCCGGGGGCAGCGGATGTTATTGTCCCGAAAATGTACTTTTAAAAAGCCTTTTCAGGCACCTGATAATAAACCGTGATGAAGTAGTGATCCTTGATATGGAAGCAGGAATAGAGCACCTGGGGCGGGGAACCTGTGAAAACATGGATATGCTGATAATAGTGATAGAACCCGGCCTGCGGAGTATCCAGACAGCCATGTCTGTTAAAAAGATGTCTGAAGATCTCGGGATCAGGACCCTTTATGTAGTTGTTAACAAAGTCAGGTCTCCGGAAGAGGAGAAGATGATAATGGAAAACCTGAATGATTTCAACGTACTGGGTGTCCTGCCTTACAGTGATGCTGTAAGGGAATCCGATCTTAAAAATTATTCTCCATGCGATGAAGGCAGTGCGTTTGGAAAGGCCGTGGAGAAAATTGCTTTAAAAATAAATGGATTTATGGTAAAAGATTGAAAAGGTTTCGAGTTTAAAATCTTTAGGTCAATTCAATGATGGAAAGTGGTTTGCCTTGTATAAGATTGTAAAAAAGAAAGAGTTGACTCCTGATATTATCCAGTACCTGGTAGAAGCACCACTTATCGCAAAGAAAGCAAAGGCTGGACAATTCGTGGTAATCAGGGTCAATGAAAATGGTGAGAGAGTTCCACTGACGATTTCTTCATACCAGCATGATAAGGGGATAATATCCCTTGTTGCAATGAGGGTAGGCAAATCGACTGCCCTTTTATCTGAGCTGGAGGAGGGTGATAGTATCCTGGATGTGGTAGGACCCCTTGGCAACCCTTCTGAAATAGAAAATTTTGGAAGGGTGATATGTGTAGGAGGCGGCGTTGGTGTAGCAGTGGTACTGCCAATAGCGGTGGAATTAAAAAAAGCAGGCAATTATGTAATCTCGATAATGGGGGCAAAGACTGAAAAGGTACTTATCCTTGAAAAGGAAATGAAAGAAGCATCCGATGAGCTTTATATATGTACAGATGACGGAAGCCGGGGTTATCATGGCTTTGTATCCGGCTTTCTTGAAGAGTATTTGAGCAGGCATCTTGCGAACAGGGAGAACAAAAAACATGGCATAGACAGGGTGGTTGCGATAGGCCCGGCCCTTATGATGGCTGCTGTAGCCAGAGTTACGGAACAATACAGGATAAAGACAATAGTTTCCCTTAATTCCATAATGGTAGATGGTACGGGTATGTGCGGTGCATGCAGGGTGGAAGTAGGGGGAAAGACAAAATTTGTATGTGTGGATGGACCGGAATTTGATGCGCACGAGGTTAATTTTGACCTTCTTGTGTCCCGGCAAAAAATATACTGTGACCAGGAGAGTGCATGCTACGACCTTTATAAGAAAGATTGCAAGTGTAAAAAGTAGTATATCCGGTTATTCCTGTGGCATAATTGCTTCATGGGATAGACACAGGATGCAAATTCATAAATTAATTAATTCCTGCTGGATAACTATAAAAAAAAGGTCAATTTTAAAAATAGCATCGTAATTTTTTATTAATATTATAAAAGCTGGATTGTATTAAAGCGGGAACCAATTATATACCTTATTATGTAAAGCTTATGCTGGGTCCAATGAATAACTGAAACTGGATAATGAATAAGAAAAGGCGGAGAATGTCTGGGAAAACTGATAAAGGTGCAAAAAAAGAAAAGAAGGACCGGACCCCCATGCCCGAGCAGGAGCCGGCAGAACGCATCAATAACTTTAAAGAGGTAGCCCTTGGTTATACCGAAGAAGATGCATTAAGGGAAGCATCAAGGTGCCTGCAGTGTAAAAATCCAAAGTGTATAAAGGGCTGTCCCGTTGAAATTAATATAAAGGAATTTATCAGGCTGATTTCAGGAAAAAAATTCGGGGAAGCTCTTGCTGTAATAAGGGAAAGAAACTCATTGCCTGCCATTTGCGGACGCGTTTGCCCCCAGGAAGACCAGTGCGAGAAGGAATGTATCCTTGGCTTAAAGGACCGGCCTGTGGCCATAGGCAGGCTTGAGCGTTATGTAGCAGACCGTGAATTGAAAAGGCTCGCTGATATTGGCAAGGAATGCGTATACCTGGATGGAAACTACAAATGCAGCGGGGAGAAGGTGGCCATAATCGGCTCCGGGCCTGCCGGGCTTACATGCGCCTCGGAGCTGGCAAAAATGGGTTACCAGGTTACACTGTTTGAAGCCCTTCATAAACCCGGAGGCGTACTGGTTTATGGTATTCCTGAGTTCAGGCTTCCCAAGGATATAGTCAGGAAGGAGATAGAATACCTGAAATCGATGGATGTTGATTTAAGGGTCAATATGGTCATGGGGAAAATCCTTACCATCAGGGAACTTTTTGACCAGGGATATAAGGCTGTATTTATTGCAACCGGGGCAGGCCTTCCTCATTTTATGAATATACCGGGAGAGAACCTTAATGGTGTATACTCGGCTAATGAATACCTCACCCGGTCAAATCTCATGAAAGCGTATGAATTTCCAAAAAGTGATACCCCAATTGTAAAAGGTAAAAGGGTTGCAGTAATAGGCGGGGGTAATGTAGCAATGGACTCTGCAAGGACTGCAAGAAGGCTCGGGGCTGAACATGTTTATCTAATATACAGGAGAAGCGAAAAGGAAATGCCGGCAAGGAACGAGGAGATAGAGCATGCCCGCCAGGAAGGTATTGAATTCATGCTTCTCACAAATCCGGCACGGATTTCTGGTAAAGACGGCTGGGTTAACAGCATAAGGCTCCAGAAAATGGAGCTAAGGGAACCGGATTCCTCGGGCAGGAGAAGGCCGGTCCCGGTTGAAGGCTCCGGGTTCGACCTTGATGTCGATGTGGTGATCGTTGCGGTAGGGCAGGGCCCCAATCCTCTCCTGACTGCAACCATAAAAGAACTGGGACTTGACGGCAGGGGGCTCATCAAGGCTGATCCTGAAACCGGTAAAACTACAGTCAGGGGGGTTTTTGCAGGTGGTGACATTGTCACCGGGGCGGCAACTGTAATACTTGCCATGGGAGCCGGAAGGAAAGCTGCAAGAGCAATCGATGAATTTATCAAGACAGGTAAGTGGTAGGCGGGTGCAATATTGCGGCTGTATTACTGCATGTTGCCATAAGGTTTTATGATAAGCCAAAGAGTTGTTCAATATAAAATTTAAAAGTTGGTATTTTTTAAAATATTATCCGGGTCACCCCGATAAAAACACATTTTATTTCGTATATATATCATAACTTTTAATATTACTGGTATAATTGTATTTTGATATAAAGAAATATCTGTTTGCAATAATTTTTAAAAGTGTCTTGAAATATAGTCAGGGTATTAGTTATTAACGTGTTCTGGATTATAATATAAATATGGCAACATGAGGTAAGGAGAAAATATGAAAATATCAGGAAAAACCAGGAGTCTGTTTATTTGTGCAGTTGTTATGGCTGTGGTTTTGATATTTGCAGTATCAGGGTGCGGTGCATTTGAGGATGCACAGGCGGTAGCATCCGGTAACTATGATGAATCAATGAAGTCGGCACCTATTAGGGATGCTGCTGCTGAAGAGCCTGCCATGGAGACGGCAGAGGAAGAAATGTCGGTGGAAGAATCCCCGGCCGAAGGAGGAATTGCCCAGGATAGTGACACAGGTTACAGTGATACTCCCGGGGTTATAGACCGTAAAATAATAAAAACTGCCTACATGGAGATTGAGGTCGCAAAGGGGCAATTCGAGGAAGTCCTTTTTGACCTGGCCTCCCTTGCAGAAAGAAACGGCGGTTATGTTTCAAACACCCAGAGTTATTCAGACGAGGAAGGTAATCTTACCAGCGGATCCATTTCAATTAGGATACCTCATGATAGTTATAATCCTGTAATCGAGAAAATAAAAAGCATGGGTGATATCAGGAGCATTTCTGTTTCCGGGCAGGATGTTACACAGGAATATGTGGACCTTGAAAGCAGGCTGCGAAACATGGAAGCGCAGGAAAAGGTCCTGCTGGATATTATGGCACAGTCCAAAAAACCAAGCGACACCCTCGAAGTAGCCAGGGAACTCAGCAATGTACAGGAAGAGATAGAAATAATAAAAGGAAGAATGAAGTACCTTGACAATATGGTATCCTATTCTACCATTGATGTTTATTTATTCGAACCCGAACCTATAGCAACCACTACCGGATGGGGATTTTTAGATGCCCTGAAAAGAGGGCTCAGGGGTGCTGTTACCGTATTTAATGGAATAATAATGTTTATAATAGCCATGAGCCCCATAATTGTAATACTGGCAATTGTAGGTGTAATAGTCTGGCTTATAGTAAGGGCAAGAAGGAGAAGAAGGGCCCGGAACAATACATAAATACTTTTAAACTGCTTATACCTGAAAACCAGTATTTAAAGCCAGGAAATCTGGAGTACAGCAATAACGACAGGAAAAGGCATTGATATAATTATCTACCTTTTCCTGTTATTTATGCAGGCAAATTATTCATATCTCAGGGCATCTATCGGGTTGAGCCTTGCAGCCCTCATGGCGGGGTAGATCCCGAAAAAAAGCCCCACTACTGTAGAAAAGCTCAGGGCTATGATTATGGGAACTACAGTTATACTGGTATCGAGGATGGTAAATTTACTGATTATTACTGATATAAATACGGCAAAAATTATACCGAAAATTCCACCGGTTATGCTCAGGACTATACTCTCCACTAAAAATTGAACCAGTATATCACGGTTTTTTGCCCCTATGGCCTTGCGGATGCCTATTTCCCTGGTTCTTTCTGTAACAGATACAAGCATTATATTCATGATGCCAATACCACCAACCAGCAGTGAAATACCCGCAATCCCTGCGATAACTACGGTAAAAATGCCGGTTATGGTTCCTATAAGGTCCATAATCTGGGTCTGGTTCCTGACCTGGAAATCATCATTTTCCCCCATGGCTATACCCCGCTCCTTACGGAGAATCCCCCTGATTTCTTCAGAAGCCCTGTCTATGTCCTTTTCTGATATGCTCTGCGCCAGGATCATATTGTATGAATCCAGTCCATATAATTTTGTCTGGGCTGTTGTTACGGGAACGCTTATGAAATCATCCTGGTCATTCCCAAAAGAGTCCGTCCCTCTTTCTTCAAGGATACCTATAACCTTGAAATTTTTACCATCTATCTTTATTATCTTTCCGGTCGGTTCGATTTTGCCGAACAGTTTCTTTATCACGGTCTGGCCAATAACTGCCACATTTGCAGAGTTGGAAACATCACTCCTTGTGTAGAACTGCCCGCTCTCAATGTCCATGTTATAGAGGTCTTTACCATTTTCACTTGAGGCGTATACAGTGGTCTGGGCACTTTTATTCATATAGGAGATTATTGAACCGCTGAAAATAACCGGTGCAGCCTTTGTTATCAGGGTGGACTCTCTTTCAATAGCCCTCAGGTCATCATTATCAAGCTCTGATGTCTGGGCGCTAAACATTGCCTGGGGTCCCATCTGCTGTTCTTCTTCAGGATTACCCGGTGTGATTATTATTAGGTTTGAACCGATATCCTGCACACTGCTTATTATTGATTCCTGCGCCCCCGTACCTATTGAAAGCATGGCAACAACTGCTCCGACTCCGATAATGATCCCGAGCATTGTAAGAAACGACCTCATTTTGTTTAAAAAAAGGGCCCGAAAAGCTATATTTATGTTTTCTAAAAATCTTTTCATACCAGAATATCCCGGCCTTTTATAAATCAATAAGACAGAAGTTTGTCCTCCAGTTTGGGCATGCGCCTTAATACTTCCCCGGCACTTATCTGCTCATTTATAATTTCTTCCCCTGGTATTATCCCGTCACGAAGGTAAATGACCCTGTGCGTATGTCTTGCTATTTCCATCTCATGTGTCACCAGTATTATTGTCTTGCCATCACGGTTCAATCTCTGGAAGATGGCCATGATTTCTTCACCGGTCCTCGAATCCAGGTTTCCGGTCGGTTCATCAGCAAGTATGATTGAGGGATTATTAACCAGCGCCCTTGCAATTGCAACTCTCTGCTTTTGCCCTCCCGACAGCTCGTTGGGACGGTGCCTGATCCATGTTGTAAGGCCTACATCTTCTATTGCTTCAAGTACTCTTTTCCTGCGGTCCTTTACCCGTTCACTGGTATAAATGAGGGGTAGTTCAACGTTACCGAAGACGTTGGACCTTGAAAGAAGATTGAATGTCTGGAAAACAAAACCAATCTTCTTGTTACGTATGGCAGCAAGCTCATTATCATTCAATTTGCCGATATTGACACTGTCAAGGAAATATTCACCTGACGTGGGTATATCCAGGCAACCTATGATATTCATAAGGGTCGATTTACCCGACCCGGAGGGGCCCATTATGGATATAAATTCACCGTCACTAATATCAAGGTTAATCCCTTTAAGGGCAGGGATTTCTATTTTACCTATCTTATATACCTTTACCAGTTCTCTTGTACGTATAATGCTGCGGAGCTCCCCGGTTCCGGATTGTTTTTTTTCATTCATGATAATTGAAAAACATATAATTTTTTAACTATTCTTTTATTTATCATTATGTGGTTTACCAGAAGCTATTCCAACCCTGATATCACTATTGTATCGCCTTCATCAACTCCGGACAGTATTTCGATAAAATCATAATTAAAGGTTCCGGTCCTTACTTCCGTTTTCAGTGATTTCCCATCATCCCCAAGTACTTCGACATACTGTTTTCCATCTTCTTCAAATATTGATTCTATTGGAACATAAAGGACACTTTCGACTCTTGAGGTGGTAATGCTCAGGCTTGCAGAAAGGCCATACTTAAATTCCGGACTGTCCGGTGTTTCAGGCATGACCTTTATTTCAAAGGATACCACACCGCCTATATTTATTGAAATTGGTGAGATTTCTATTATCTCGCCTTTGAAAACTTTATCATAATAGGCATCAAGCTGGATTTCAACCTCCTGTCCTTCTGCCAGGTTAACCATATCCGTTTCATTTACATCAGATGTTATGATAAAATCACCGCTTATTATTTCGATTGCAGGAACCCCGGGGCTTCCATATTCGCCCTCCTTAAAAGACGATGAAAATACCAGGCCATCATAAGGTGCATAAATTATATTGTTGTCAATATCCAGCCTGGCAAGCTCGTAGTTCAATTCAGCGAGCCTGAGCTGGGTTTCTGCCAGTTCTATATTTTTCCTGGTTATGGCTATCTGGGCGCCTGTATTTTCCGTGTTTCCAAGGTTGGACCAGTAAGTTGCGGACTGGTTCAATAACGATTGGTCATAAGCCCCTTCGGCGGATTCAATCGAGGAAGTCCTTGAAGCTTTTGCGGAATCAAGTGCTGCTTCCGATGAATCAACATTGGCCTGGAACTGTGTTATCTGGGTTTCGGTCATCATCGGTTCGTCACTGGCTTCCTCAAGTATTTTTTCAGCATTCTTGAGCGCCACTCTGGCACTGTGCACGGATTTATTTGCCATATTGTTTGCATTTTCAAGGGCAATGAGTGCATTTTTTACTGCCAGTTCTGCCTGCTGGGCGCTGTTACCAGAAAGCTGGACGGCTATATGGTTGGCATCAAGAGCCTGCTGGTAATTTATTTTTGCAAGCTCAAGGGAATTTTTTGAAATGTTGATATTTTCCCCCGACTGGGCAAGGATAAGTTCCGTTGAGCTATTATCCAGCTCAATAAGTATATCTCCTTTTTTAAAATATTCCCCTTTTTCAAGGGCTGAAAGCACTTCTCCGGCACTTTGCAGGCTGAATGTGTTTCTCCGGTCAGGCTGTACATAACCGGTAGCTGTGACTACCTGCACTATATCGCCTTTCTGTACCCCGAAGGTTTCCATACCTTCAGTAATATTGCCGGAAATGTTGCAGGAAGTAAGAGACAGCAGTCCTGAAGCAATTATAAAAACAGTTATTATCAGCAAGTAAGACTTTGTGTATCCTTTCATCTTATATCTCACCTTCTGTTCCCCTGCCAGGAAACATTTAAAATTAATCCTTATAAATATATATAAGTAGTCAGTCAAATGCTTTTTATATAATATATTTTGGTCTAATACAAGTCTATTCTAAATGAATTTATCCAGCTCTCTTATGGCTAACTCATAAGGGGGAGGTTTTAAGATTTGTTTTCAAGCCTGGTTCTCCATATTTGCCTGCATGCCTCAGACTTATTTTTTTTATTGTTTTTATGTTTTTAAATTGGTTCATCAGGTTCATTATTTAATATTGATGTAAAATATACTGTATAACATTCTACATTATATACATATTTGGTAGAAATCGAAGAGATAAATTTCTTTCTGAAGGGATTATTTTTTCAAGTGTTTGAACTTTTTAGCCATAATCTCCTTACATATGTTGACTCCAATCATGGCATCGATGCTCCAGTAATCTGCTCCTACATAGGCACAAATCTTAGAATTAAGTATTCCACCGCCTATGATTGCAGGAGTCTGCGCTACATCGGTATCGTTCGACTGGCGAACAAGTCTTATAGTCTGTCGCATGGCATCATAGGATATGGTAAGCAGACCGGAAAGACCAAGGATATCCGGTTTGATCTTTCGGGTTGATTCTAAAAATAGTTCCGGTTTTACATCCACACCCAGATCGGTAACTGTAAAACCATGGCAACTCATCATTGTGATGAATATGTTCTTGCCGATATCGTGGATGTCTCCCTGTACGGTACCGAGCAATATATGACCCGATTCGCGCCCACATAGGTGTTCCTTGAGGACCGGCTCAATCAATTCCATTGCCTCGCGAAAAATCTCGCCGGCCATAATAAGGCCTGAAAGGTAATACTCCTGTTGCTCATAACAAATACCAACCTGGCGCATCCCCTCCTGGCATTCTTCCAGCAGGATAAACGGATCATCTTTTTTTTGCAGGCGTTCCCTTATTGTAGCTAAAACGCTTTCTTCATCTAAATCAACAATCTGTTGGATGAGTTCATTATTATTAGAAATTATCATATATGCTATCCTTTGAGAGATCCAAACCAATGGAAGTATGTAACCGCAATTGATTGCTCAGGCAAATAAACCAGCCCCAGCTGACAGGTTTATCATCAAAATCAAAAAAAATATGTTCCAGGAATAAGCCTGCGGCAGGGAGAGGGGTTTTCAGAATAGCAGCCTCTTCTTTTGTAAACAGTATGGCTTCCATCTGTAGTTCACCCTTTTTTATCAGGGGGCTGCCAATCCCTGAAAATAACCCTTTCAGAATAGTTACTTCCAGTTCAGACTCGACAATTGGTCTCCTGGGATCATAGATCAGGTGTTCGCAATGATAAAAAGCCGGCTGATTATACACAAGCAGCAATCGCCTGATGTAAATAGCCCGGACTCCAACTGTAATTTTCAGCTTTCTTGCTGTACGTTCATCAGTCTTGACAAGTCGTGCTTCTATCAGTTTAACCGTGGTAGCTTTTTCGTCACTGAATATCTCCTGGAAACGGTTTAAGTAAAAAGCAGCTGTACCAATACGTACAGCTTTGACAAAGGTGCCACGTCCCTGAGCCGTGCTGACTATGTTTTGCTCGGCTAAGAGGTTGATTGTTCGCCGTATTGTCATTGGACTGACATGGTAAGATTGAACCAGCATTGCTTCAGACGGCAACTGTTCACCAGGATGATACTTACCTGCATTGATTTGCTTGCGTATTATATTAGCCAATTGAATGTAGATAGGTTGACCGGATTCGCGATCTATCACATTGTATTCATAGGTTACGGAACCACCTTTGGATTCATTCATATATTTTCCAGCCATTTAATTGCTGAAGTAACACAAAAAACATAAACGCGATTTAAAATTAT
>JAFGDA010000100.1 GCA_016932375.1 Actinomycetota bacterium
AGGTTATTTATTTTATATTATTTGTTTTATATAAAATATTAATGTGTTATTGTATATAGTACAACAGTGTTATTTAATTGTCAACAATTATTTGTCTGGATAGTACAGTAAATAAGAGTCCTGAGAGGTAAAAAATCCATATATTATGGTCACGAAAATTCCATAGTATGGAATTTATGGTAAAACAACAAATAATTATGATGGAATTTATTCAGGGGTGTCCTGCTTTGGTTATTTCTAAGAAATATGATATCAAGGCAGCACTTTAGCTCTGGGTTTCGTATATCTCGGCAACAGCACTGGTCTTGGAAACAGATTTTATCCTTACCTTTACCCTTGCCCCGAGGTATTTGCCGCCGCCTACTATCTGGATGATAAAACCATCAATCCTTGAGATGGCATCCCTTCTGTCGTGAAGATACTGTTCCTCCACCACCAGGTCAATGATATCACCCTGCCTGCATGGTCTTGATGCATCTTTTATTTCAGCCACAGAACCTTCTGCCGCAAGTAAATAAGAGTCAAGGGGCAGAGACGCGTCACTCTGTACTGCAATATATTTCCTGGTTGTCCTCTCGAGGTGTTTGAGGTTTTTACCGTCCTGGCCTATGACCAGTGCAGCAATTGCCGGGTTGAGCTTTAACAGGAAAGCCCTGTATTTGCTTTCCCTGGCCTGTTTTCTTATCTTCCTCTCAACTTCCAGCCTTACAGTCTCCTCTGATTTCACGAATCCAAGCCCTCCGCAGCACGGGCATGTCTTGCACATCGTGCCTAAAATACCATCGGAAACATTTTTCCTCGTCATCTCAATAAGCCCGAGTTTTGAAAACTGCAGCACCTCTGTCTTTGTTTTGTCATTTTCGAGACATTGAAGGAACCTGCTGAGGACCTTACTGCGGTCTCTTTCACTGCTCATGTCTATGAAATCTATAACAATGATGCCACCTATATCCCGCAGCCGCAGCTGATTTGCTATTGCCTCTGCTGCTTCAAGATTGGTCCGCAGGATGGTCTGCCAGGCATTCTTACTGGAAGTGTATTTGCCTGTATTAACGTCTATTGCAGTAAGGGCTTCGCCCTGGTCGATTACTATAAAACCCCCGGAGCGCAGCCATACCCTTTTTTCAAGCGCACCTTCTATCACTTCATTTACATTAAATTCTTCAAAAAGATCCTGTTTTCCATGATGGATTATAATGTTACTGAAGCCGACACCTATGCTTTTAAAATAATTTTCAATTTCCTTTTTTATATTTTTCTTATTGACATAAATAGTCCCAATATCATCTGCAAATACGTCACGCAGAAGCCTTATTGTCAGTGACTGCTCCTGTGAAAGAAGCACCGGTTTTTTTATCACAGAGCCCTTTTTGCTGATCTGGTTCCACTTCCTGGAAATCAGCTTAAGGTCCTTTACCAGTTTCACTTTATTGACACCCCTGGCAGCAGTTCTTACTATCAGGCCCTGGCCTTCGGGTTTTATCTCCAATGCAAGTTTTCTCAGCCTTTCCCTTTCTTCATCGTCAAGTTTCCTTGATACACCAACCCCATCATTAAAAGGGGCAAGCACCAGGTAACGGCCGGGTATGGATATAAAGGTTGTCAGCCTTGCACCCTTGGTTTTCATGGGGTCCTTGGTAACCTGCACAAGTATACTCTGGTTGGGCTTTAAAACATGCTGTATCTTTTTCGGTATGCTTTCGCCGTTGTCCAGTGAATCAATATCAAAGCCCACTTCATTAATATAAAGAAAGGCATTCCTGTCCTCCCCTATGTCCACAAAAGCAGCATCCAGGCCGGGGAGTACGTTTTTTACTATTCCGGAATAAATATTTCCGACAATTGACCTCTTGTTTCTTCTGTCAAAATAGAGCTGGACCACTTTTTTCGACTCCAATATGGCCACACGCGTCTCATTCTGGTCAGAGCATATTAATATTTCTTTCATTAAATCCCTACAATCTCCTTTATATAAAAAAATTAAAAATCAAAAAAATCCCGGCAATCATCAGCAGCCTGGCACTTCGCCTGGCACTTCGCCTGCCACTTCAAGGGGGGTTTTCAGTTCTTGAGCCCTTATAACAAAACATTCCGTTTTCATGGCCCTAAATATCTTTGCCCTGTGGTCCTCCAGCCAGCCCCTGAAAAAAATCAAAAAATCATTTAGCTTAAATATCTTATTTCCTTTTTCCTTAAAAATTGTAGCATATCCATACAAATTTAATACCTGTCCGGCCAGGTAATCATGAATTCCTGTCCCGGAGGTCCCTGAATTTCCATCCAGTTTATACATAAACACCGATGGGGCGAAGGATGAATCATCAATAAACCCTGCAAGAGCATGCCTGAAACCCTGGAGACTGGCTTTATTCCTGTCTCCATCATAATGGATTTTAAAATTGTACTGGATTATGGCAATATCAGCCATCAAATTTTTTATATCCCCGGGAATTTCCAATGCTTCAACTATATTCAACTGGGGTTTAAGCTCCCTGTTGACCTTTTCCCTGAATCCAGGGGCATTAACATGGCTGGTAACATATATATCACCATATTCGGCCTGGCTCTCTATCCCCAGCGGCACAGGGGGGCTGAAACTTATCTTTGGTTTGGGATTGTACCCCCCGCTGTATTTTACCTTTATGCCAGCCCTTCTTATTGCACGCTCAAACAACCGGATTATATCCAGGTGCGAAAGATATTTAAACTCAAGCTTTTTTTCAAATTTAAATCTTATCTTGTTTTCTTGATCTCCCATATTCTTTTAGAAGCAGCTTTTTACTGATACCTGTATCTATGACATCCCAGGGGAGTATTTCTTCTGCAGAAAATTCCCTGCTGGCATAAAACCCGGTATCGAGCCCGTTCTGGTTAAATGATCCCACCCATAAGCCGTAATCGAAAAAATCTGTCCAGTTGTCAAACCTTGCCCCTGTTCTCCATGCGGATTCGACTGCCATTCCCACCCTTGTGTCTCCTCTTGAAAGAGCTGCCTCGATGCGGCTTTTTTCCGGATCGCTCCAGCTTATATTTATATACTTCCTGGACATATCCTTAAGGATTATTTTAAATTTTTTATTAAGGCTCTCCAGGGTGTCCTGGGCAACCCATTGAAATGGGGTAAAAGGCTTGGGACAAAATGCATTTATGCTTATATTGATATAGAACCTCCTCCTCTTGCTATGGGGCATATTTTCCCTTGCGGCGCAGGCAATCTTTTCCACCAGCACGGCAATCTCATGGACGTCTTCAATTGTCTCACCCGGCAGGCCGATCATGAAATATAATTTTATTTTCTCCCATCCCTGTTTGAAAGCTTCCCTGACACAATCAAGCATTTCCCCATCTGTAAGGTCCTTTCCCAGCCTGTCCCTCATTTCCTGGCTGCCTGCCTCAGGGGCAAAAGTAAGACCCGTCATTCTTCCAACCTGTATAAGATCGGTTATGCCCCTGCCAAAGCTGTCAAACCTCAGGGAGGGAAAAGATACTGATATATTATTATCCTTTAAATATGGTATCATACCGTCAATCAGTATGCCGAGCTCCCTGTAATCCGAGGAAGAGAGCGATAAAAATGATATTTCATCATATCCGGTGTTTTTAAGTCCCCTTTTGCCCTGCACTATAAGGGATGAGGCTTTTCTTTGCCTTACAGGCCTGTAGATGCGGCTCGCCTGGCAGAACCGGCAGCGCCGGGGACAGCCCCTCATTATCTCCACCGCATACCGGTC
>JAFGDA010000101.1 GCA_016932375.1 Actinomycetota bacterium
ACATAATATTAAGGAGGGTACTAATGGCAAACCTGGAAAAAGTGGAGGGCATTGGCAAAGAGTATGCAAAAAAACTTGGAGCAGCGGGGGTTAAGACTACTGACGCACTTCTGAAGAAAGGCGCTACCCCGAAGGGAAGGAAAGAGCTTGAAGAAGCAACAGGCATAGGTCATAAGCTTATTCTTGAATGGGTGAACCTAACTGATCTTTTCAGGATCAAAGGAGTGAGTGAAGAATATTCCGATCTTCTGGAGGAAGCGGGTGTAGATACTGTAGTAGAGCTTTCAAAGAGAAATTCTGCAAATCTTTACCAGAAAATAATGGAAGTTAATGGTGCAAAAAAACTGGTCAGGCGTCCTCCTTCCGAGAGTATGATCGAAGGGTGGATTGGCCAGGCTAAAAAGCTCCCGAGAGTAATAGAATATTAAAAATTAACCACATAGTTACCAGGTACGATAATTATAAGGGTGGACCGGCAAGGGACCGGCAATCCCGGATTAATAAATGGCTGGTAATTCATACCTGAGATAATGAGCCGTTATGGCAAATATCCCTCAGGAATAAAAATAAAGCTTGTTAAATGACACAGGTCTGGCGTGATTGTCTATCTTTTAACAATTCTTATTATTCGAGGTTCCTGAAATGAAGGCCTGTTAGTGAAAATCCTACTGCATAGGGGAGCAAACCGGGTTTATGCAGCAGGCTCCACAATATCAGTCTCCAGAAATATCTCCTGCCTTTTTGCCTGAACCCGAGAAGCCAGAAAGAGCTTATAGTTGCCCGTATATAATACATGGATATTTTTAGTTTTTTAACTTTTTTGGGCTTGTATTCCTGGAGGAAGACCCTTATTCTCTCATAATATGACTTTGGTGAATAAATTGTAGAAAGTACCCTGCGGTAACCATTAATAAGCACTGTGGTATCCATTTTTGGGACGAAGTTAAGGCTTGCTACCCCGGTATTGTTCCCGCTCGCAACTTTTACCAGCCTCCTTGATTCACTTAGCCTCTGGTAAAGCCTGGTTTTTGGCAGTGCAGTGAGTAGACCCACCATGGCGGTCACAATGCCGCTCTTCTGTATAAAATCAATCTGTCTCTGGAATATGGAAACTTTATCGCTGTCAAACCCCATAATGAATCCACCCTGTACTTCCAGGCCCAGGTTCTGTATATCTTTAACACACTGTAAAAGATCCCTGTCCTTGTTCTGGACTTTTCCACATTCGGTAAGGCTGTCTGCATCAGGGGTCTCAATTCCAATAAATACGGAAGTGAAGCCAGCTTCGACCATCATTTTTATAAGCTCACTGTCATCCGCAAGGTTTATGGAAACCTGGGTATTGAAAGTAAAAGGGTAATGGTTTTTTTTCTGCCATTTTATAATAGCCGGGAGGTGTTCATTTTTGAACCTTACCTTATTTCCTATGAGGTTATCATCAACAAAGAATACACCTGCCCTCCATCCTGTTCGCTTCAGGGATTCAAGCTCACTTATAAGCTGCCGGGTGGATTTTAACCTCGGGATCCTGCCGTTTAGCTGGACTACATCACAGAATTCACAGTTAAAAGGGCAGCCCCTTGAGAACTGGATACACATTGAATTGTAATTCCTGAGCCTTACCAGGTCCCAGGAGGGTACAGGTGACTTTTCAATATCAGGGAATTTTTCGACTGAATATATTTTCTTCAGTGTCCCTTTTTCCATATCATTTATGATGTCAACAATTATTTCTTCCACTTCACCCAGGACCATATGATCGATTTCAGGGAATTCTTCATGGCCAGTTGTAAATAAAGGACCTCCGGCTATAACCGGCCTGCCAAGGTCTTTTGCCCTGCTTATAACTTTCCTGGTAGAATCTTTCTGCACTATCATGGCACTTATCATTACATAATCGGCCCATTTTATATGTTCATCTTTCAGGTTTTCGCAGTTCATGTCGACAAGCTTCTTTTCCCAGGTGGCCGGGAGCATTGAACCGACCGTCATAAGCCCGAGAGGTGGAAAAGCCGCTTTCTTTCCAAGAAGTTTTAAGACTGCCTTAAAACTCCAGAAGGTATTCTCGTAATCAGGGTATACCATCAATATTTTCATCAGTCTAACCTTATCTGCCTTTCTATTGTCATTAGCATTCTATTCTTTCTATTAAATAATCGTGCTTTTGTCAAATTAGCTTCAAAATTATCCTTGAAGTCACCGGTAAAAATGTATCAAATAAAACCATCTTATAAAAACTTACTAAAGAATTATACAGTTATTTTTTTATCACCAGAATTATACTAATACTGTCCTGCGTTCTCATCTATTTCTTTTATAAACGTATTAAATGGATTTTTGTTTTCAATTATTATTGAAATGATGCCATTTATGAATTCAATTGTCTTTTCCCGGTTAGTCTTCCTTCCATAATGAGAACCTGGGGCTGATGTTGATGGTGGAGATGAGCGGACTCGAACCGCCGACCTCTTGTCTGCCAGACAAGCGTTCTCCCGGCTGAACTACATCCCCACACCGCAATTACATATTTTACCTGATAACTTTATAAAATTTAAATGAAAATTGGGTATTAATAAAAAATCTGGTGATTTTTCAGTTCTCCAGAATTTCTTCATTATTATTAGCTATATTTTTCCTTAGGAGTTATATCCGGTTTGTCCGGCAGGATTATGAATAAATATGAGCTCTGGTTTTTTATTTTATTTTTGATTTTATTTAACAGCCATAAATCTGTAGAATAGGAAATGGAACTGATCCGGGGTAAAGGATGAAGATACTTATCATAGAGGATGAAAAACTTGTTGCGGATAACCTTAAAGCTGGATTGGAGCAGCACAGGTTTACTGTAGATGTGGCCTATAACGGGAAGGATGGTTACTGTCTTGCCGGGGAATATGAATATGATGTCATAATCCTGGACCTTATGCTGCCGGATATGGAAGGCGAGGATCTGTGCAGTCGTCTTCGTGATGAAAAATCTGGGAGCTTTATCCTTATGCTTACAGCTAAAAGGCAGCTTGAAAATATAGTGGAAGGTTTGAATTGCGGTGCGGACGATTATCTTACCAAACCCTTTGAATTTTCCGAACTGCTGGCAAGGATCAGGGCTCTTTTACGCAGGTCCTCACAGGATAAGAAAAATGTATTTTCAGCGGGTAGCATAACACTGGATCTCGAAAAGGAACAGGTTTATTCCGGTGACCGGCGGATAAAGCTGACAAAGAAAGAATATATGATCCTTGAATACCTTTTACGGAACAGGGGCCAGCTAATAAGCAGGAACCAGCTGCTGGAACATGCATGGGACAGGAATGTGGATATTTTTACAAATGTAGTTGACACCCATATTAAAAACCTGAGAAAAAAACTGGGGCGATCAGGCAATATTATCGAATCTGTATATGGGTCAGGATACAGGATCACCCAGTATGAGTAAACCATAATTAAATATATTAAGTGATTACATATTTAATGAAAGGTAATTTGATAAATGACCTGATATGGAGACAACGTAATACATATTAACGAATATGTGGAGATGATGGAAATTGAAATTTTCCCTTAAAACCAAAATATTTTTATGGTTCGGCATAATCATACTTGTTGCCTTTATATTGTATGGGACACTGCTATATTTTGTTTTTCAATACAATCTCAGGGGTGAAAGATACTTTAACAATCTCAGGGAACAACCACTACTTGAGGAAGAATTCATTAATAAGATGAGGGAGATGGACAGCGAACATTTTGGCAGGATGCCGATCCCGCCGGGACTCACGATCCTTCCCCCGGGGCTTTTCACAAGGGTATTTTTAAGCATAACAGGGGGGGTGCTGGTAATCATAATAATTTCAAGTTCAGGGGGATTTTTATTTTTAAGAAGAATGCTGAACCAGGTCGACCTGATAACAAGGAATGTAAAGGAGATTGACGAGAAGAAGCTGCACCTCCGGATAAACCTAAAAGGCAGGGATCCGATTTCGAATATGTCCAGGACATTTGACAGCATGCTTGATAAAATTGAAAACTCTTTTAAAAGCCAGAAGCAATTTGTCCAGAATGTTTCACATGAACTCAACACCCCCCTTACGGTAATGAAGACAAAAATTGATTTACTGAGACAAAAAAAATCAATAACAGGCAGGGAATACAGGGAAACCATCGACCTTGTCGATAGTGAGATAATGAGATTATCAAAAATTACCGGCGAGCTACTGGTTTTATCTGATCTTGAGGAAAATTCATATAAGGCAGAACCTTCTGACATAAATGTTAAGGCGGTAATAGAAAAAATACTGAAATTGTATGAAAACCAGGTCCTGTCAAAAGATCTTAAGCTTATAACTGATTACAGTGGCAGGTTTGATATAATGGGAAATACTGTCCAGGTCGAACAACTGATTTTCAATCTTTTAGATAATGCAGTCAAGCACAGCACCAATGGGAGCGAATTGCAGATAAGTTTAAGCAATAATCCACAGCAGGCTGAGTTGATAGTTGAAATCACAAATGTCAGTGAATCAATTAAAAAGAAGGATATGTGCCATATTTTTGACAGGTTTTACAGGACAGATGGCATAAATGGCAAAAAAGGATTCGGTCTCGGGTTATCAATTGCAGAAAAAATAGTCCAGAAGCACAGAGGCAGAATAGAGGCTGATTTTGATGAGGATAAAAAAACTGTAACATTAAGGGTGATACTTCCCCTGACAGAAAAAAATAAATAATTCCGTCTATAAAAAACCTCCATTTTTCCTACATTTTTCAGTTATATAATTTGGCTGGCATGATTTATTTCATTTGTAATAGTCATACATGTCATTGTTATATAGTTTATGCGATATATTGAATGAGTTTTAATTTATATTGATTTTAAGTATCCGGGAGGATTCGTGGAACAACAATTTACAGGAGCTGGTGGTTTTTTTGTAATATTCAGGATAGCGCAGTTTATGCCTTATGTAGCTATAGGGTTGCTGATAGTAATGGCTGCCATATGGGTAGTTTTTGGAATTAAAAAATCCAGATGGGCAAAGATACTTGCTATCGTGCTTACTGCCCTCGTGTTGATTACCGGCTTATGCAGTTTTGCGCCTTATGTTCTAAGGACATTCATGGGAGGGCAGCTTCCGGAAGGCGGTTTTCCCCAGGGTGATTTTCCGGAAGTGGGGATACGTCGGGGTGGTCATCCGGAAGGCGAGTTCCCCGGAGACACCCAGAGATCCAGGGACCAGGACCGAAAAGTCAATGAAGTCAGGGATACCGGAACCAGCCTTTGGCTGCCCGGCAATATGGATCCTGCCGGAAGGTTGGCCGTTATTTAGGAAAATGGGACTCCGGGATTATTTCTCAAAATAACAACCAGTAGGATAAATATCATTAAACCTGCTTTTATAGAGAAAGCCCCTGATCCCGGAGTCCCAGAATACCCTGTAATTGTTTTCATTAACACGGAAACTGCATTAAGCTTTATTCGATAATTGGGATTATCAAGAAATAATCAAATAAAAAAATAAATAAAAGATTGTGCATGGATAGATTAAAACTCCAGATTTTCTTCATATTTCGTTTGTATACTTTCAATAAAAAATCCAGATTAGAAGGCTTAAGAAAAGTCAAATTTATAAAAAATTAAAGATGTTTAAGGGCAATTGTATTTATCCAGTTTAGCGACTAATCAAAATGAAAGGAATGGTTTATAAAATGGGGACAGGGATCAGTTTAAAAGAAAAGATGGCAAAAATAAAAAAAAGAAAAATACTTATGGTCCTTTTGCCGGCAATATTATTGTTTGTTGTCGTGTTAATTTTTACCTCCTGTATGGGAGGCATACCAGGTATGGGAAGGGCTTTTACAGATGAATCCGGGGAAGGACAGGGCGGGATGGAAACTTATGAAGTAGTAAGGGGGAATATTTCACAGGAAATATCCGTAACCGGATCTGTCGATTCAAGGGATTACGCAACATATGCGCTGCAGGTTACAGGTGAAATTTTGACTGCAGCAGGGGAAGGAAGCACTTTTAGCAAAGGTGATTTGCTGGTAGAAATCGATGATAAGGAAAAGCAGGACAGCCTGTTTGAGATAGAAAAGAATCTTGAGCTTTCAGAAAGTTCTCTAAGGCTTGCACAGTTAAGTTACCAGAATGCACTGGATTCCAATCACATTTCAGTCCAGCAGGCAACCCTTAATGAACAGAAAGCGGCCGAGTCTGCCGAAAATGCTCTTAAATCACTCGAAATTTCAATGAAAAGCGCAGATGCATCTTCTGACAGCGCCGGGCGTGCGCTTGAAAAAGCAGAAGAAATACTTGAAGCTGCAAGAGATGACTCGGATACTACTCTGGAACAACTATCCCAGTATGAATCCAATGTGGAATCGGCAGAGGAAAAGTTGGAATCGGCAGAACTTTCGGAAAAATCAACAGAGTTGCAATCCGAATCTTCATATGAACAGGCTTTAATAAGCCAGTCTTCCACGTACTGGTCAAACTTATCCAGTTTGCAGTCGGCACAATCTGCAATAAAACAGGCTTCTGAGAATTTAAAGCAGACAGAAATAAAGCTTGAGCTTGCAAAAGCGGAATATGAGGATGCAAAAGAGGACCTTGGTGAATATACCGTCTATGCTCCCTATGACGGAGTTGTCATATCTTCCGGTTTTACGGTTGGCCAGGAAATAAGCGAGGGCGGAACGTTATCGATTATAAGCAGCGATTTTATAATAAGCTGTATGGTAAGCGAAAGCGATATCATAAAAATATCCGGAGGGCAGGATGCGAGTGTCGATTTTGATGCTTATCCGGATGTCAAATTTTCAGGGGTCGTGGAAAAAATCAAGCAGGCCTACACTGAAGATAGCGGCATCGTATATTATGAAGTTCTTGTAAGTTTTGAAAATGCAGAAGATACCGGGATATTATACGGATTCTCCACCAATATTTCCATTTTAGACATAAAGGCAGAAGATGTACTTTATGTGCCCCTGCAGGCAGTTTATAAGGAAGAAGGTAAAAGCTACGTGGATGTGCTTTCGTCCGCGCCGGCTGGTGCAGGTGAAGGTGGAGACGCAGGTGAAGCCGGACAATCTGGCCGGAAAACCGGAATAACCACAGGAGTCAATGATTATTATAATATAGAGGTAATTTCCGGATTAAAAGAAGGGGATATAGTAATCACATCAAGGAGTTAGATCGCAGTTAATAAATATTTAATATAAGAATTAGATTATTAAGGACAGTAAAGTAATTATCCGCATACCGGATTCATATACCGGATAGATTTATATACCAGATGTTTGGAGCCATTCATGAATAAAAAGATTATAAATATAAGTAAGATTGTGAAAACATATAAAATCGGCGATGTAAAACTGAATGCACTGAGGGGAATAGATTTTGAAGTAAGGCAGGGCGAGTTTGCAGCCATAATGGGTCCTTCGGGGTCGGGAAAATCTACGCTTATGAATATTATAGGTTGCCTTGACACGCCAACCTCGGGTTCATATTTAATCGAGGATGAAGATGTGAGCAGGCTTAAAGATAACGAGCTGGCAGAGATCCGCAATAAAAAAATAGGGTTTGTTTTCCAGACATTCAATCTTCTTTCGAGATCCAATATTATAGGAAACATAGAACTGCCGCTTATTTATTCCAAATCAAACTCGGTGCATCACAGGAAAAAATTAATAAGCGAAGTCATAAATTCGGTAGGCCTGGCAGGCTGGGAAAAGCACAGGCCCAGTGAGCTTTCAGGGGGCCAGAGACAGAGAGTGGCTATTGGCAGGGCGCTGATAAACGACCCGGCACTTATACTTGCAGATGAACCTACCGGGAATCTTGACTCAAGGACTGGAGAAGAGATAATGGCAATTTTCCAGAGATTGAACAGGGAAGGGAAAACCATACTTCTTGTGACCCATGAGCTGGACATAGCCAGGCATACAGGAAGGATAATATATTTGAAAGATGGCGTTATTACCAGTGAGGAGAGAATAGATATGCCAATTGATGCTGATAAAAGGTTAATCGAGATTCCGGGTCTGGAAGACAGGATAAGCAATAACGGAAAGAAAGGTATAAATGAGAAGAATACTTGAAAATATTAAGATTGCTTTTAAATCACTCTTTTTAAATAAGCTCAGAGCCTTTCTTACCATGCTGGGCATTATTATAGGAGTAGGCGCAGTGGTTGCGGTTATTTCTGTAGGAGCAGGTGCTGAAGCAGCTATTACTGAAAACATACAGAGTGTTGGTGCCAGTATTTTGACCATTTCACCGGGAAGGGATACTTCAATGAGGCCGGGCGGGCCACAGGGCGAAGGAGGAGGAGAAAGGATGTTTGGCATGGATTCCGAAGAAGAGACAGTGGCAGGTGAGCTTTATCTGGATGATGCCGACGCCCTCAAAGAAGGATCTTCATTATTAAGCGGGGTAGTGCCCACTGTAAGCGGGGGGATGAGCTCAACAATATCTTACCTTAGCTGGAGCGGCCAGGTAAGTGTTATCGGCACCACCGAAGATTATTTTACAATGATGGATTACGGGGTCTCAAGCGGAAGCCTTTTTACTGAAAATGATTTATCCTATTTATCAAATGTAGCCGTCATTGGCGATACGGTGGTGAATGATTATTTTGGGATGATAGATCCAATCGGCGAAACAATAAAGGTAGGTGGAAAAAATTTTAGGATTATTGGAGTTATAGAGCCGATCGGTACGGGTACCTTCGGGGCCGATCCTGACAATTCCGTATATATTCCCATAACTACGGTCCAGAGTAAGCTCACCGGCGAAAATACGGTCGAGAGTATAATAGCAAAGGTAAAAAGTGATGACCTGATAGACCAGGCGACAGAAGAAATAACAGGGATACTCAGGCAGCAGCACCTCATACTTCCTGACGGATTGAATGATTTTACCATCAGCAGCTCAAGCCAGCTTCTGGAAATGGCATCTTCAATATCGGAGACCCTTTCAATTACCCTTGG
>JAFGDA010000102.1 GCA_016932375.1 Actinomycetota bacterium
AAATCCATTATATCTCCATAGGCCACCACATCGTCACTCAGCAGGTAAAAAATAAACATTGAAATGGAGGTTATTATATCCCCTTCGCATCCCGTAACTATTTTTTCATCAGAAAGAAGCGAGATGGGCACGCAGCAGGTACACCTTAGCCTTTTAGAAAAATCATAATGGCACCTGACATTTATCCCGTCAAGTTCGTACTTTTCAATAACCTTTTTAAGTGCCGCATATATCTTCAATGTGGGCATAAGTTTCTCCTGGTGCTGCACTTTTTCCAGGTTAAACTCAGTTTTCATATTTTCAAGGAGTCCCGAAACCTCGCTATCTTTTATTGACCTGAAGTAATCATCAAACTCACATTCCGGAACCGGGACCACTTCGGGACCTATGAACCTTCTCATGAAAACATGGTCAAAGGTGCCCGGGTACATGCCTATGCCCGTATATCCAAGCTGGCCAAACCTTGTCCTCCTTAAAAGCTTCTTTGCCCTGGCGGCCTTAATATAATCCAGGGCGCCTTCAAGTTTATCCTTCTCTTCGGGTACTCCTGAAACAAACAGGAACTTATACCCCATCCTTTCAAGCGTCCCTTTAAGTACAAGTTCACCCACAACCGAACCGGTAGTATTTTTCTCACCTTTCTCATTTTCCCACATATTGAATCCCCATAATATTGCCGGCAGGCCCTCGAGTTCCCTGACTATGGAAACAGGAACAGGTCCTTCAAACCATGTGGGAAAATAAAGAATGTAGGAATCAAGGTCGCTGCCTGCCAATTTTAATGCCTCGCTTACAGCGTCCCTCTGGCTTTTTATGACTTTTCCGGAAGAAAATACTTCTACACCATTATCTTTTAACCTGCCAGTGATTCTTTTTGCAATATCCAGTGAATACTCATTGAGTGTTTCCAGGTTTATATCAGAGATGATGAAGAACCCTACCCTTGGTTTGACATCCCCTATTCTCATATTTTGTGCCTCCTTACTTAATTACCTGGCAGCAAGATTTCTGAAGAAATCCCGCACCATTTTTTTAATTTTTCAATATTTTCACTCATGGTCATGGAAGGGTGACTGTATGAAGTCAGCCTTATGCAGTATGCTTTAACACCAATTTTTTCATAATAATCCCTTATATCAAGAAGCCTTTTCCTAAAATCCTGTTCCGTGCTGCTTATAAAATCCTTTTCCGGATGAAGGTGCAGCTCGATTGCCGACCTCTTGCCAAACACTTCCCCGACCTTCCTGTAATCGGAAAAAGGACCGCTGTGGATCATGTCTATCCTGCCAATTGTATTTACGTCATTTAGGAAGGGATCAATTGGTCCACAGTTATGGTAATAGGTAAAGTACCCGAAATGCCTGTGAATCATTTTTTCATATGGAAGTATAAGCTCCCGGTATATTGAAGGAGAGACATTTGGCGCAGACACATCATCATTGGATATAATGACTCCCCTGTTTCCTTCATCCCCGGTTATCCTCTTCCTTACTTCCACCCACCTGATCCTTGAATCCACCACAAGCTGCATAATATTTCTTACCAGGTCCTTATCTGTTAAATAATCAATAGATATGTTTTCAAAACCCCTTAAATAATTGCAGAGCGCAGTGGGCCCGTAATGCCAGTCAAAAAATGCAGCCCTGATGCCATAATCTTCCGCCAGGTTATTGATCTCGTTGTAAAACCTCATTGCATGATACATGGCTTCGGTATTTTCAAAATCAGGTACCTTAAGTTTTTTTAAATCTTCCTTATCTTTAATTAGAGTAAAATCCCTGTCCACCGAAGGCTCGGAATCTTTTGAATACTTAAGTTTGCAGCCAAAAAATGTTGACTCGAATCCCTCGCCCAGCCATAAAGGGATAATGTCACCGAAATAATTACAGTCATTAAAATTTTTAAAATGATAAATTTTACTCCTCAGCCAGCACTCAAGATAATATGCCGGCTCCCTGTACATCTTCTCAATGTCTATACCGAAAAGTTCCCTGCGGGTATCCAGCCCCACCCAGAATATATACGGAACCCTGCCATCCCTGGTCTCATCCGGAACACCCCTGAACTTATCCAGGAGGACCAAGTCCGTATCAATGTAATATTCCTTTCTTTCTTTATTTTGCCCTGAATCAAGGATTTTTAAATATTCTTCAAGCAGGGTTTTTATATCCTTTTCCAACTTTTCTCTCAAATCTCCATTTAATATTTAATCAATTGTGTTTATTGCATTCTCTTTACACGATCCGTTCAGCAGAAAAGACCGCTTATCCATTATTTATAATTAACGATATGGAACCAGGATTCCAGTTATATAAATATTTCCACGAATTTATCATGAACTTTTTGCGGCCAGGTGTGCCTTGTCCGGGATAATATAAGTGCAATACAGCAGCATCTTATTTATTTTATGGACCCAAGGGTAAGTCCTCTTACAAGATACCTCTGGAACGTAAGCGCTACAACTACTACTGGTACTACCATTATCAGGCTTAGCGCGCTCATCGGGCCCCATAACACCCCAAAATCATTAATGAATCCCGGAATTACTACAGAAAGAGTCTTTGCTTTATAGGAAGATAAAAATAATGGATAAATAAAATCATTCCAGGCAAAAATAAATACCAGTGTCCCAGCGGAAACCATACCAGGGACAAGAAGCGGTGTCACTATCCTTGTAAGGACCCCAAAATTATTGCTGCCGTCTATCCTTGCAGCTTCTTCAAGTTCTTTGGGAAGCTCCCTTATCAGCCCCATAAGCAGCCAGGTAACAAAGGGCAGGTTAAAACATGTATCCGATATTATCAGGGCAAGCCTTGTATCGAGTATGCCCATCTTTCTCATTATAAGGTAATATGGGATCATTGTTGCCACAGGAGGGACCATCCTCGTGAACAGTATCCAGAAAGTAATAAAATAATTCAGGCGGTATGGAAACCTTGCCCTTACCAGTATATATGCTGCAGGTACCCCGACAATAAGGCATATTACGCTGGCGCATGATGCTGCTATAAGTGAATTGGAAAAATACCTCCCTATATTATCCATACCGAATACATGAATGTAATTATCCATTGTATATCTTGTAGGTATAAATATTTTGGGTATGGCAAGATAGTCAACATCATATTTAAATGAGGTGACTATAAGTTCATAAAGAGGAAGTATTACATAAAAAAACATTATTATTATGACAAGGGCCATTGTCAGCTTTGTCCCGTGCCTTTTAAAAAATATTGAAGTCCTGTATTTAAAACTCATCATATTCCTTTTATGGGTATATTATTCATTATCACCGGTACCAATGGTTCTTTTGATTGCAAAAAATGCAATTGCAAACATAATTATTACAAAAAGTACCGTAACCGCAGATGCCTT
>JAFGDA010000103.1 GCA_016932375.1 Actinomycetota bacterium
ATATGGAAAATAAAAAAATATATTAAAATAAGGTTAAATATAATAAAATTTTTAATATGTATAAATACAGGGAAGGATAGCCGACACTGCCAGAAGCAGCTATGATATGTATTTTGTTTTGAAGGCTCTTTATACAATTGGAAATATAGGACTTAATGGTTTGTTCAAAAAACAATAAGTGTAATTTAAAAATATTACGGAAGATGAAATATATTAAGCTTACTGTAATATTTGTTATGATTTTTATTTCAGTCTTCACCTTAAAATTCTTCTTTCCGGGGACATTGGATGCGGTAACTTTGAGGGAGCTCGGGAATTCAATAGCAAAATTGAGTGAAAACGAACAGGCGCTGCTTGAAGAAATCCTTGCGTCAGAAGCCATAGTGGAAATGAGGAAAAATGAGATAGATGCCCTCAATAAGGACCTTGCCGTACTGGAAGACCAGATGGCTAATTTAAACCGGCAGAGGGACGAGATATTAAAGAATATAGTAAAAAAGCAGATAATACTGGCAGAGAAAGCAGTTTTTTCCTATAAATATGGAAGCAACGATGTAGCGAAATATATAATAACTGCAAGAGATATCAATGAAATAGTAAACAACCTCTACCTGTTCAAAAATATAATGGAAAATGAAGCAGATATGATTGAAGACCTGCGGTATGAAAAAGAGGAGTTTGAACGTATTAACAGGAAATCAATTGAAAAGAAAGAAGAAATAGAAGCCACAATGGCCAATATAGAAGATGAGAAGGCAAAGCTTGAGAAGGACATTGCTGAAAACAAAGTGTTGCTTGACCAGGTAAAGGGAGAAAAAAGCGAGATGCAGAACCTTCTAAATGAGATAAAGGCAAGAATAGCCCAGGTCCAGCCGCCAGGTTTGACCCTTGTTGGTGAATGGGAAATGGTGGCCACTGCTTATTATGCATATGGCAGGGGAGGAAATGATATAAACGGCGACGGTATAACTGCGATAGGCCTCAGGGCAAGGAAGGGTATAGTGGCAGTCGATCCGGGAGTAATACCCCTCGGTACAAGGCTTTTTATCCCCGGTTATGGGGAAGCTCTTGCGGCTGATACGGGAGGCTGGATAAAAAATAACCGAATAGATCTCTGTTTTGAAACCCTGCAGGAGTGTTATGGTTACGGCAGGCGCAAGATCAGGATATATCTTGTAGAATAAAACATGCAAAACCCGAAGTCCGGGTTATCCAGGGAACCTAAAAAGGTTTTATCGGCCAATTTTAGGTGCCATATCTCCACTTCCATGCGGGTCAAAACGGTATTTCATACTATCTTTAAAAGCTTTGAGAGTGCCCTGAAATCCTCAATGTATTTATCTCTTGAGATGGCATTTTTCATCGTAACATCACGGGGGCTAAAAAATGGGACAAGTTTAAAGGATGGGTTTTCAAATACCTTCATGTGTATTTTACCCATATTATTGAAATCCTTATCAACAGAAAAAAATTTATTTAAAATTATATTTGAAACGTCCAGTCCAAGGGAAACAATTATATGGGGAGTAAGTATGGATATCTCCGCGGTCAGGTAACGGATACAATTATCAATGTGTCTCATGGAGGGTTTTACTTCCCGCACTTCTTCTTCCGGGCTTCCTGCATTCATAATTTTTTTAGGAGTGCATTTTACCAGGTAAGTAAGATAAGTATTTTTCTTGAGTGAAAGCCCGGTGTCATTAAGGATATCCCTTAAGAATTTCCCGGTTTCATCGCCGGAAAAAGGCGAACCTGTTTTTTCTGCACCATTAATTGCAGGATATCCACCAACTATCATGATGCTGGCTCTTGAGGCGCCTTCACCGGGAACAGGATTTATTCTAATTTTAACAATGTCGGGGCATCTTTTGCAGGCTTTGATTTCAGCTTTTAACTTTTCCAAACTTTCCTGGGCGCTTATAGGCATAAACCAAAAAATTAATTTTAAAACAGTAATTCCCGGAGAAACCGGGTTTGTGTAAAAAGTATACAACATAAAAAAATTTGAGTAAATATAATTATTGGAGCAGGAAGCATCTATTTTTCTTTATTTTTTTGGTTTTTTTCGATAATATTGGGATTGCTTTCTTTTATGGGAAGCAAGGGCAATAAAAATAAGAAGAAAGGAGATGTAATGGCAAAATATCAGGACCTCGCAGATGCCATCATCAGGGGTGACAATGTGGCGTCAAAGGACCTGGCGCAAAAGCTTGTGGCTGAAGGTGTAAGTGCAATCGATATACTTAACGATGGCCTGATGCCGGGTATGAACGTAGTCGGCAAAAAGTTCAAAGCTAACGAGATGTATATTCCCGAGGTGCTTATAGCTGCAAGAGCCATGCACGCAGCAATGGATATTATCAAACCGTTGCTCGCAGAGACCGGAGAAGCAGGGAAAGGCAGTGTAGTAATAGGTACAGTACAGGGAGACCTGCATGACATCGGGAAGAACCTGGTTGGAATGATGCTGGAAGGCGGAGGGTATAATGTTGTGGACCTCGGTGTTGATGTATCTGTAGAGAAATATGTTGAGGCCATGAAGACAAATGATACCAAGATACTTGGGTTATCGGCTCTCCTGACCACTACCATGCCGGGTATGAAAGAGGTTATCGATGCCTTGAAGGCAGATCCGGCTACTGCTGACGTGAAAGTCATGGTTGGAGGCGCACCTCTTACCCAGGAATACGCAGATTCCATTGGGGCTGCAGGTTACGCACCTGATGCTTCATCTGCTGTGGATCTGGCAGACAGTCTTGCCGGCTGAGAATGCCTGTAAGGCTAAAACACTATTAAATAGTATTATTTAATAGGGATATTAAATTAGAAGTGTTTATCAGAAAATAGGCACTTCTAATTTTTTTTGTAGTTGGAATTGTTATTCTGTATCCTTATGAAGGGCCAGGTTATACGGTTGAGCATAATTCTGGAAAATAAATATCCCTGGATAATTTTTGAGCCCCTGAAACCAGGGGCTTAAAAATATAAAGATTTGCTAAAATTTACAATTAACTTTTACGGAAAAAATATAAATTGATATAATGCATTATTACCGGAGGTTCAATTTAATATGGCAAGAAAACAAAAAGTGAAGGCTATATTGCCGCCCATACAGATTGCGCTGGACCTGATTGATCTGCCGAGGGCAGTTAAGATAGCAGAAGAGGCAATCAAGGGGATCCTTGAGGAAACCGGTGATGAATCAAAGGCCTGGTTAGAAATAGGGACACCACTTATAAAATCCGAGGGAATGAATGCTGTCCGCGAAATGCGAAGGAAATTTCCGGGGTTGACTATATGTGCCGATATGAAGACCATGGATGCGGGTACCACCGAAGTTGAGATGGCGGCAAAAGCGGGTGCAAATATCGTTTTCATTCTTGGATGTTCCCCGGATTCATGCATCAAGGAGGGGGTACTGGCAGCCAAAAAATATGGTGTGAAAATTGCAGCAGATATGATTTCTGTTACTGATCCGGTAAAACGTGCCGTAGAGCTTGAACAAATGGGAGTTGATATAATCAATATCCATGTGGGGCTTGACCAGCAGGTACTGGGAATAAAGCCTGTTGATCTTGTAAGTAAAATAGCCGGGGCAATATCCGGAAGGGCCAAAATAGCTGCGGCCGGGGGATTGAACAGCGAAACAGCAGTCAGTGCTATCGAAGCAGGTGCAGATATAATTATTGTCGGCGGCTCCCTTTATAAAGCAGCCAGTCCTGAAGAATCGGTCCGCAAAATCATACAGTCACTTAAATCCGGAAAACCCATTGCCAGCAAAGAATTTGTAAAATATGATGAAGAACACCTGCTGGAAGCATTCATGAAATTAAGTACCTCCAATGTAAGTGATGCCATGCACCGCACAGGTGAGCTTCTGGGTTTGAAGCCTGTATGGGTGGGCGAGCCCGGAGAGCTTAAGTTCGCAGGTCCGGCCGTTACGGTCAGGACCTATAATGGTGACTGGAGCGCTCCGGTGCAGGCAATTGATCATGCAAATCCCGGAAGCGTAATAGTGATTGATGCATGCCAGGGGGAAATTGCCGTATGGGGTGAGCTTGCGACGAATAGCTGCATCACGAAGGGTGTTGCCGCAGTGGTTATTGATGGAGCCGTGCGCGACATTGATGATATACGCAGGTTAAAATTCCCGGTTTATTCACGTCATTTTTCACCAACAGCCGGGGAGCCGAAGGGTTTCGGGGAAATAAATGCACCAATTGAAATATGCGGCAGGAAGGTCGAGCCGGGTGACTGGATAATTGGTGACGAAAGCGGTATTGTTGTGGTCCCGAAGGGCAATGCAATGGAGATAGCAAACAGGGCTATTGATGTGCTGGAAAAGGAAAACCGGATCCGTGAAGAGATAAAACGCGG
>JAFGDA010000104.1 GCA_016932375.1 Actinomycetota bacterium
AATATTTAAAAATTTATTTATGAGAAAAAATTTCTAAAGAGATGGAGGTTGGGATTTGAAGTCATATAGTGTAAGAATATCAGGAGTAGCAGGAATAATAATACTTTGTCTGATTATTATAACATCTGTAATGATGGGTGGTTGCAAAAAAGAGGTGCCGGAAGAGGAAATACTGGAAGAAACGATAGAAGAAGAAATCGAGGAAACTCCCGAAGAAACAGGTGAAGAACCTGCCGGAACCGGGGAAGGGGAAGAAGATGAGTCCGGTATAATGCAGATGGAAATAACAGGTAATATTAATATATTAAGCGGGCTTGAAATATCGGATACTGTAAGTGACAACAGGCCCCTGGCCGCTATGATAGAAAACTCTCCCGATTCAAGGCCGCAATCTGGCCTTATTAATGCAGATATTGTTTTCGAGGTAGTTGATGAAGGAGGAGTAACAAGATACGTTGCAGTATTTTCATCTTATAATGCCGAAGTAATCGGGCCGGTAAGAAGCGCACGCCCATACTATGCTGAAATAGCCCGGAGTTTCGACCCGGTTTATGCCTTCTGGGGCACCTTTCCCGAAGCTTATAAGATAATAGAGAACCTCGGCCTGGATTATCTTACTGCAGTAGGAGACAGTAGCGGAAACAGTTCCATAGTAGCAAATGCACCTCACTGGCGTGATAACAGCAGGAGTACAGTTACAGAGCATACGGGCTTTATGTCCACCATACAGCTGAGGGAAAAGGCAGGAGAGCTTGGTTATGAGACCAAAGGCGGACAATCACCGCTTCGGTTCAAGATTGATGCGCTTGAATCGGACAGGGGGACAATAGCCAATGTTAACATAGATTTTTCACACCCTGAATATTCTGTTGATTTTACATATGATCCCGGGGAAAATATCTATCTTAAATCAACAGGAGGTTCACCTCATATGGATTATGAATCAGGTGAACAGCTCTCGGTAAACAATATAATTATCATGATTACCAATATTGACGGCCCCATAGACCAGTATGGTCATATGGTTGTAAGGACAACCGGAAGCAGTGATGCCGGTAAGGCATATTTCTTTATGGACGGAAATGTACTGGAAGGCACCTGGGAAAGGTCAAGCGTTTTTGACCCGTTTACATATAAGGACATGGATGGAAATCCTGTGCTTTTTAACCGCGGCAAGACATGGGTAGCAATGGTCCAGGGAATTGACAGGTTAAACTATTAAATGGAATTATTGTTTGAGTCCGCATTTGAAGTTGATGCAATATAAGTTAACGGTAAAGATATATTTAATTTTTTCCCGGAAAATACAGGAGTATTTTATATAAGTTTGGATGAGGAATTTAAAAAAGAACTGGAAAAAAGCACTGTAGTAGGAAAGATACTTTTTTCAAACCCTGAAATAAAAAAAAGGGTCAGGGAGCTTGGTAAAAAAATCACCCTTGATTACAGGGATAAGGATCTTCTTGTAATTACTATTCTCCGGGGTGGTGTATTTTTTTTATGCGACCTTGTTAAAAATATAGATCTTCCGCTTTCCATAGATTTTATGGGTATTTCCACTTATGGCATAAGCACCGGTACATCAACCGGGGTGGTTAAAATAACCAAGGACCTTGATGAGCCGATTGAGGGAAAGGAAGTGCTGATTGTTGAAGATATTATTGATACAGGGCTCACCATAAGCTATCTTTTACGGAACCTCGAATCAAGGTCCCCGGCAAGTATTGAGATATGCACCCTTTTAGACCGTGATATCAGGAGGATAGCTGATATAAAGATAAAATATACCGGTTTTAAAATAGGGGAAAAATATATAGTAGGTTACGGACTTGACTATAAACAGAAATACAGGAACCTTGGATCCATACATGAACTTAATATAGACCTGGTAAAAAAAGACATCGAATCCCTTAAAAAAAGCTCCAAACAGAATTGAAGCTACCCACAGAATTAATGCTTCAGATATAAGAAATTTCCTGCTTATCCGGCCTGAACTGCGGTTATTTGATTACCCGGACTTTCGGAACTTCATGTTTTGGGAATAAATAAGTGATATAATAATAATGTGGCTATGAATTTAAAGAAAATTTATTTTCATTGAATTATTTTTATAAAATTCATAATTGATGAAAAATGGGCGGTAAGGGAAACAAGAAATTAATAAAAATGGGCCTTGAAGGAGTCAGGATAGAGCTTCCTTCCCAGAAACCCATCCTGCTTCTAAAAGAGGAAAACGGTAACAGGTATCTTCCCATTTGGATAGGCCCTTTTGAGGCTTCTGCCATTGCACTGGAGATGTCACATATAAAAACGCCGAGGCCCATGACACATGACCTGATAGTAAATATAATAAAAAACCTTGGTATAAAAATTGATAATATTGAAATATCAGATATAAAGGAAAATACTTTCTATGCAGTAATTACAATAATCGGCAAAAATATAAAAAAAATAAGGATAGATTCGCGGCCTTCTGACGCAATAGCCACCGCAGTAAGAACCAAATGCGATATTTTTGCGGCCGAGCATGTGCTTGATTCAAGCGGGCTGGTAATACAATCAATAGATGAAGAAGTCGATAAGTTTAAGGATTTTCTTGAGCATGTAAGGCCGGAAGATTTCAAATAATCTTAATATTTACCTAATTAATATTTTTATTCTATCATTTTTATCCATTATTCCATTGTAGATCTTCCCTGCAGGTAAAATTCATTAATTTTACCGGTTAAATATAATGGGGAAGATGTCCGCATTCCAGACCGCTCCAGGTGCTATTGACTATTTGTCCTTATCGTTTTAGAATTACATTAATGTAATTACCTTTATGTAATTTAAATTATATAAAGGTAAATAAAGTTAATATTGAAAATGAAAATTAGGATTTACCTGGACCTGAGAGCAGGGAAGTGAACACAGAAATAAAGAAATATTATAAATCCAATGAGGTCTGCAAGATAATAGGTATAAGTTACAGGCAGCTGGATTATTATGACCGGACAAACTTCCTCAAGCCTTCCATAGAGAAGGCTCTTGGTTATGGGACCAGAAGATTATACAGCTTTTATGACCTGCTAAAACTTAAGGTAATAAAAAAACTGATGGAAGCCGGCATAAGTCTTCAAAAGATAAGGAAGACAAGGAAATTTCTCGAAGAAAACGGTTCATACGGGGAAAATGGGTTCCTGGAAGTTACCCTTATTTCAGACGGTAATACAGTTTATGCCTGTAATTCAGACAAGGACATTATAGATACCCTTAAAAGCGGGCAGGGGGTTTTCGGAATTGCACTTGGAAAGGTATATTCTGATCTTAAGGGAGATTTAGCAAAGTATTCAAAAAATTACGTGGACAGCTATTTTCACGGTAATGAAACTAATTATGGCAATTACTAAAAGAAAGGAGCTTTACCTTCTTTTAAAATTATGAACACAAATCTATTAAAAATCAGGGAAAACTCCACAAAGAATAATAAGCTGAAGCTGAAACATAAGAACGCAGAAAATATTATTTTTGCGCATGAGAGCGAGAAGGAATTTGCAAGAATACTGGATTTTTACAGAATAAAATGGGAATATGAACCAAGAACTTTTCCGCTGGAATTGGACAGTGAATACAGGCCTGTTGTGAGTTTTACCCCGGATTTTTATCTTCCTGGCCTTGACCTTTACATTGAATTGACCACTCTCAACCAGAAGCTTGTTACCAGGAAAAACAGGAAGATAAGACAGTTAAAACAGCTTTATCCAAAGATAAATATAAAGCTGTTTTATAAAAAAGATTATAACAGCTTATTGTTTAAGTATTTAAACAGGTAAGACTAAATTTACGCATAGCGGTTCAGGTTAATATCTGTCCCTAACTTTTAATTCATATAATCTATTTGAGGTATGCAGCATTGTTATCAACCTGGTTTTCCTATAAACTTTAACAATAGAAAAACGGTCATATTAATAAGTATATTACAAGAATCATGCAGGTTAAGGAACAGGGGCAAGGTGACCGGTATAAAAAGAAATGGCAATATAGGCGGAGATGTACGGCATCTCTTTTCTGAATATGGTACCATGAGAGGGAGGCCCGGTATTTGGGGTGCCTTAAGGATACTTCTTGTCAAGCCAGGAGTCCAGGCCTTGATTTTTTACAGATTTTACCGCAGATTATATCTTATGAAATTAAAATTCATTGCTGAATACCTGTCGCGTGTAAATTTTTTTTTAAATGGCGCTGAAATAGACCCCGGGGCAGAGCTCGGATCGGGTCTCAGGATATGGCACCCTTCAGGAGTGATAATCGGAAGGGGAGTAAGGATCGGGAATAATGTAAGTATCTTTTCCAATGTAACACTTGGAGGGTTGGGGCATTCAATATTCCATCATGGAGAACCAGGGTACCCTTTAATTGGCAATAATGTGATTCTCTATACAAATGTAACTATTCTCGGGCCAGTAAGCATAGGCGATAATTCTGTCATAGGGGCCCACTCGCTGGTTCTTGAGTCTGTGCCTCCAAATTGCATGGCGGCAGGCAGTCCTGCAAAAGTAATAAAAAGGATGGATTGAATCACATTTATGTTAAATAACTTATTATAAAGAACAGGAGATTTTATTAAAATGATTAATGCTTTATATAAGGAACACCCTAGAATAGGAATCCGTCCAGTTATAGATGGACGAATGGCCATAAGGGAAACTCTTGAAAGACAGGTAATGGCTATGGCTAATTCCGCAGCCAAATTAATATCCGGCAGCTTAAAATATCCTGACGGCAAAAATGTGGAGTGCGTTATTCCTGATACCGTGATAGGAGGAGTTGCAGAAGCGTGCGCTGCTGAAAAAAAATTTTCAAGGGAAAATGTAGGTGCCACTCTTTCTGTTACACCCTGCTGGTGCTATGGACTGGAAACAATGGATATGAATAAGGAAAGGCCTGTTGCAATATGGGGGTTTAATGGAACCGAACGCCCCGGAGCTGTTTACCTGGCTGCGGTTCTTGCGGCGCATAACCAGAAGGGGATACCGGCATTCGGCATCTATGGAAAGGATGTCCAGGATGCTGATGATGGTGCCATTCCTGATGATGTTAAGGAAAAAATTCTTTTATTTGCAAGTTCTGCACTGGCTGTAGCTGCCATGAAAGGAAAATCATATCTTTCCATCGGAAATGTATCAATGGGTATAGCTGGCTCAATTTCAAATCCGGATTTTTTTGAAGATTATCTTGGGATGCGGCTTGAATATGTCGATATGACTGAAATAAAAAGAAGGATTGACCGTGAAATATATGATAAAAAAGAATATGAAAAGGCCCTTTCATGGGTAAAAAAGAACCTTACCGAAGGACCTGACGATAATCCTGAAAACAAAAGGAAAAAAAGGGAAGAACTTGACAGTGACTGGGAGTTTATTGTCAGGATGACCCTGATATGCCGTGACCTCATGTCCGGTAACCCCTTCCTGAGTGAAATGGGATACCATGAAGAATCCCTCGGGCATAATGCGCTTGTCTCAGGTTTCCAGGGACAGAGGCAGTGGACAGACCATTATCCAAACGGGGACTTTACTGAAACCATTTTAAATAGTTCTTTTGACTGGAGCGGCAGAAGGCCTCCTTATATTATGGCTACCGAAAATGACTGCTTAAACGGCGTTTCGATGCTTTTTGGATATCTGCAGACCAATACGGCGCAGATATTCTCGGATGTAAGGACATACTGGAGCCCTGAAGCAGTCAGGAGAGTAACCGGCCATATACTTGATGGCGAAGCGGAAAATGGAATAATACACCTGATAAATTCCGGGTCCTCGGCCCTCGACGGAACAGGCCAGCAGGGGATTGATGATAAACCAGCAATAAAACCATTCTGGGAGATAACAGACGAAGAGGTGGATAAATGCCTGAAATCCACGCTTTTCAGGCCAGCAGATGTTGATTATTTCAGGGGTGGTGGATTTTCAACCGATTTTACCACAAGGGCAGGGATGCCTATTACAATGTCAAGGATAAATATCATAAAGGGGCTCGGCCCCGTACTCCAGATAGCCGAAGGGGTAACAGTCGAATTGCCACCGGCAGCACATGACAAACTTGATAAGCGGACAAATCCCACATGGCCTACAACATGGTTTGCACCAAGAATTACAGGCAGGGGGGCCTTCAGCAATGTATATTCGGTTATGAATAACTGGGGTGCCAATCATTGCGCTTTAAGCTATGGCCATATTGGAAAGCTTCTTATAACACTTGCATCAATGTTAAGGATACCTGTTAATATGCATAACATAGAAGATAATTTAATATTCAGGCCAGGCGCCTGGAATTTTTTCGGAACCGGCAACAGGGAAAGCGCCGATTTCCTTGCCTGCAAAAATTTCGGCCCGTTCTATAAGAAAATTTAATCCTTATCTTTATAAAAGATAATAATATTTCGATACAAATTTTTCTTTCATTAAATATTCTATTATCCATTTTCATAATATTATTTAAATAGGGGATTTTCAGTTATTTTATAATCCCTGTTTATATTCAATTATTACCATGTTTTTCAAAATTAATTAAGTTTACATAATATATATTATCGG
>JAFGDA010000105.1 GCA_016932375.1 Actinomycetota bacterium
GTTAAAAAAAAAGAGGAGATGAAACCTTGCCGGAAAATTACATATCACTTAATGGTAGCTGGAGACTGAAGTTCCAACCTGAGGAACACGGTATCCCGGATGAAGAACCCCATCCTGATGCGTTAGAAATCGACGCACTGGTTCCCGGCAATATAGAGCTTGACCTCATGCGTGCCGGACTTGAGGATGATCCCTTCTTTGGTACCAACAGCATCAATTATCGCAAATATGAATTTTATTCCTGGTGGTTTGAACGTGATTTTGACATTCCTGGATCATTCGCTGGCGAAGATATCATTCTTCGTTTTGATGGATTGGACACCTATGCTACCATCTGGATAAATGGAACAACCATTGGTAAAACTTCAAATATGCTCATAGCCTATGAGTTTGATGTAACTGCATATGCCAGGCCAGGCAATACAAACCATATTCGTGTTCACATAACATCTTCGGTCAACCATGCCCGGTCCACTTATTTCCCCGCAGGAATTAGAAGCTGGGAGGATACAAGTGATGAGTTTTTAATGTTGCGCAAACCGCCTCATTCTATTGGCTGGGATATTTCGGTACGCTTGTTCTCTGCAGGCCTCTGGCGGGATGTTTCGGTTTATACCCGTCCAAAAACCCGGATTACAGAGATTTATTATGCAACCATGTCCGTTAGTGGTGAAAAGGCATTAATCAGTGTACGTTACCGTTTCATAACTGACGAGACCTATATCAGTAAATTCCTGGTACGGATTAGCGGCTCATGCGGTAATAGTTCTTTTTTAAAGGAAAGTATGGTTACCTTTGTGTCCGGAAAAGTATCTATAGCTATTGAAAATCCGCAACTCTGGTGGCCTGATGGTTATGGTGAACCGGCATTATATGATGTAAATTTTGAACTGGTACATAATGGTAAAGTAGTTGATTCACGGCATGAACTTATAGGATTACGATATGTGGAAATAGAGCGTTCCTATGGCAAAGAACCTGAACAAAATTTTCTTATAAAGGTAAATCACACTCCAATAATGGTAAAAGGCACCAACTGGGGACCTCTTGACGTACTGCATAGCCGTGATCGGGAACGTTTGCCAATGGCCCATAGCCTTCTTAATGACCTGTGTTGCAATATGGTGCGCTGTTGCGGCGTCAATGTTTATGAGAGCGATGATTTTTTTACCCTTTGTGATAAACGCGGCATAATGGTATGGCAGGACTTTGCGATGGCATGCGGCATTTATAGCCAGTATGATGACTTTGCAGATGTCATTTCTGATGAAGCGGTTTCAGTTATCCGCCGCCTTCGCAACCATCCTTCTCTCGTTCTCTGGTCCGGTGATAATGAAATCGATATGTGTTACGTCGGTCTTGGCCAGACACATGGGCACTCACGCAATAACCGCATCTCACGTGAAGTATTACCAAGGGCAATAATGATGCATGATCCTTACCGGGATTATATACCCAGCTCGCCATATATTCCGCTTAATAATATACCATCGGACCTGGCCGTACCCGAACAGCATAACTGGGGCCCCCGGGATTATTTTAAGGGTGACTATTACAAGCATAGTTCAGCATATTTTATAAGTGAAGCAGGTTACCATGGTTGCCCGTCTGCATCATCCCTGAAACGTTTCCTGCCGGCAGAAGAACTATGGCCATTCAAGAAGAGCAGCAAGTCATGGAGGGCACACAATACTGATTACCTCGGTGCGGACCCGCGACGGTATGACCGGAATGAGTTAATGATAAACCAGGTTCATACCCTTTTTGGTTCAGTCCCTGATGACCTAAAATCTTTTGTATTGGCATCCCAGATTTCCCAGGCTGAAGCCCTGAAGTTTTTTATCGAAACTACCCGTATTAAGAAATGGCGACGCACCGGCATCCTCTGGTGGAATCTCATTGACGGGTGGCCCCAGATATCTGATTCGATAGTCGATTATTACGGTAATGTTAAAATCGCTTACCATTATATCAGGCGCCTGCTAAACAAGGTTTGCATTATGATGACCGAGTGCGAAGCCTGGGGTTATGGAGTTATACTGGCAAACGACAGCCGTGAAAACTTTAAAGTATGTTATACCATAACAGATGGTGAAACTGGCGAGGTTATACATAAGGGTGAACATGTATCAGAAGCCAATAAGAATATCGAGCTTTTCCGGCTGCGCTGCATACCCGGTGAAAAGAAGCTTTATCTAATAAATTGGGAGGTAGGTGGTATCCAGTATGGCAACCATTATGCCGCTGGCTTCGCACCCATGGATTTTATACAGTATTGCAGATGGATTAAGAAAATTGAAGCACTACCTGGTTCATTCAAGTCAGGAGATTGCTGTAAATAATAAATCATCCGGGATATCCAGATAATTGGTTATTACCATTAATTATATTGAAGAGTCCAGGACTGATGAAATGAAAAATATTCGAAACAGGTCTTTGGATTTTTTGGAACTGTAGTTTAATTAAAAACAGCATTCTTATAATCAGTAATCTGCTGCTGGAAAAAAATCAACACCTCTTCTTTTGTATATTTTTTTCTGGCAAAGTCTATGATGAAATCTTTCAAGTCCTCAAAATACAACAGCTGGGATAGGAAGAGTTTTTCAGAAAACTCTCCACAGAATTTCTCTCTGGCATCTACTATAATTTGATTCAGGGGAAATTTTTCCTTTAATATAAAGAATAAATCAATATAGTCTCTATATGCTGGGCGCCTACCTATTGCATAAGCTTTATCAGAGGCAATATCTTTATATGAAGATATGGTTATTGAATTATATTTAAGAAGCCTGTATTTTCTCTTAAAAGGAAAATAAATAAATGAGACCTTTATTTCATTTAATACAGTAAAAGTTAATTCATCCGTATTGTTTATAAGCACTTTTATATCCCGGTTAAAGGTTTTGGAAGCAAGCCTGATGTAGTTACCAGGGATCTGGTAAGGAAAAAATATGTCGAAATCATAGGACTTGCGATAATAAAACTGGAGCATTAAAGCTGTACCTCCAGCTAAAACTCCTTCCTTCTCAAAAAAGGGGCTGAGTTTTGCAAGAATTTCCTTTTGATTATTATTTAGGGGATTCAGTGATACTTTTGACATATTCTTTTTCATTAATGTCTTTTTTAATATTTAAAATGAAATCCTTTATAAAAAAATAAACAGGTCTTGTATATATCCTGGAAGGATGATTGATGAAGGTATCCTTAATCTCATCTTTTAAATAAATAGAAAAGAGCCACTTTATCTCATTTATGTCTCCGTAAGCAAGAGTCTGATGGATTATATAAATCCTATCATGGCAGTAATCAATATTTTTAATATCTTTTGACCATAATATTGCCTGTAACGAAGCTGGAATTTTATTTTTTTTTATTAAAATATCTTTATTCATTATTTTATAATTATAGCATACTAAAATAATATTTTTGGATTTATTATCAATTGCCATTACTGGTAAATCTATGGCGGAGAGGGAGGGATTCGGTCTTTCGTCTCGCCTGCTGGCTCGCTGCAGAGCCGCGGACTCACTCACCTTCGTTCGCTCCGTCCTTTCGAATCCCGGGAACATGGATCCACCATGTTCCCATCACCTTGATTTATTATCAATTGCCATTACTGGTAAATCTATGGCGGAGAGGGAGGGATTCGAACCCTCGAGGCAGGCTTACACCCGCCTAACCGCTTAGCAGGCGGCCCTTTTCGTCCACTCAAGCACCTCTCCCGGGAATATGGCAAACAATATAATAACAGATTCTATAAAAAAATCACGGAAATGGTCAAACAATAAATAACTAAAAATGGCGCGCCTGAAGGGATTCGAACCCCCAACCTTCGGATTCGTAGTCCACCGCTCTATCCAGTTGAGCTACAGGCGCACATCCCATATTCTATTAAATTTAACCCAAATTATCATCTGAAAATTTAACTATTTTTTCCTCTTCAAAATCATATATCCTGCCCTTCCAGTATACCTTTCTGCTAAAAATCGACTGGCATACTGAATTAAATGATAGGATTGCTATATAAAAAATGGACAGGGGATGAAATATTATATCAAGCATTCTTTCCCTGAAACGGAAAGCCAGTACAATCTTTATCACAAGAGTAACTGCTACCTGGGTAGCTATAAGCACAAGCAGTCTTGCCGGCCAGTGGAAAAAATAAAGGCCTAATGGAAGCAGGATGAACGGCATTAAAAAAAGCATGACTAAAAATTTTATTACGAATGTTAGCTTAAGTATGCTCCTGCTCATTGCTAAAAAAATGAATTTTGAAAACCCCCTTATGACTTCTTTTAAACCATGATACATACGGCAGAATACTGCAGCCCTCCCGTCGAAAATCATAAACCTCAAACCATGGCTTTTTGCCTGTTTGGATAAAGCCACATCTTCGATAACCGCATTTTTTACGGATCTATGCCCGCCGCACCTGTAGTATGCCTTTTTCCTGAACATCATGAACTGGCCGTTGGCAATACAAATTTTTGGTGTCTTAAGCTTGCATATCATACTTATGGGAAGCAAGACCATGATAGCAATATGGATAAATACCACAACCATGCGCTCATGTATTGAAACCATTATCTGCCTTGGAAATACTGAAAGCGCGTCAAGCCTGTTTTTAAGCAACGCAGCCAGCGATGAAGATATTGAAGATGATCCATGGAGCGTATCGGCATCAGTAAAAACCAGGTAATCCCCATCTGCCTGCCGGGAAAGCTGATGGCATGCGTATGACTTCCCCATCCACCCGGTCGGGAGGGGTTTTCCTGAAACAAGCCTTACCCGCATATCTTTTGCCGAAATTTTCAGGACCTCCTGCGCAGTCCGGTCTGTTGAATTGTCATCCAGGACAAGTATTTCCAGGTTATTGTAATCCTGCTTTAAAAGGGAGTTGATGCACCTTTTTATATTTTTTTCTTCATTTCGCGCTGGGATTAATATTGATACAAGGGGGCTGTTTTTTATATATTCCGGATCCAGCCTGAAATTCAGGATATTTTTAAAAACGACGTTATTAATTATAAAATTTACCAGGATAATTACCAGGAGTGCGGTTATAAAATAGTTATACCATAAAAAAGGGTCCATGGAATAATTATAATAAAAATTTATAATTTATGGATTATTTTAACACTTAACGGAATAAAGCAACAACACCTGATTAACATGAACATACCCATTTATGAATTGCATATATGCCCTTTTTAAAAACTGTATTGAAAGACTTCTATTTTAGCTCATTCAGTTCCTTTAAGAGCCCATCAAGATCGATTCCATAGGCCCCTGATACCTGACCGAGAGTAAGCACTTTTGCTTCGTATGCCGCCATGGGACAATGCAGGCATGGCAGCCTGAACCTGGCAATAACAGCACTTGCTTCAGGAGATTTGAGAACTTCCTCAAGCTTTGTATCTTTGTTGTATTTTTCGCTCATATTAACTCCATAACACATAACATTGTTGTCAATTATTAACGCTTATGCATAAACATCCATAAATACCCTTCTTGTGTATAAGAATATTATAAATAAATTGCTTAAATTTACATATACTGTTTAAATCCTGGAAACATCCTATCCCTTATCAAGTTGCATAGGGGCTATTATATACATGCAGCTAATTTAGTCAAACAACCACCCCGGGTAAGCTTTCCTCAAGATTACATTTTATAAAAAAAGCTTTAATGTTATGATTGCTATAATTTAATCAAAAATACAATAATATAGCAGCTAATATAGTCTTTATGGTTTAATAAATATGATGTTTAAAATTTTGTTGGAGGTAAAATGACTATCGAGTTATCAGCAGACAGGTTAAAATATGAATTTGATTATAAAAAACTTAATTGCAGTTCCACTGAAGAATTATCCCCGCTTGAAGGAATAATCGGGCAGGACAGGGCAGTAAAAGCCCTTAAATTCGGCCTGAATATCGAAAATGGCGGTTTTAATATTTTTGTAGCAGGTCACCCGGGTACTGGAAGAATGACCGGAGTTAAGGGTTTTGTCGAAGAGCTTGCAAAAAGCAAGCCAGTTCCTCCAGACTGGTGCTATGTGAATAATTTTAAGAATTCTTATGAACCTCTTGCCATAGAGCTGCCTGCAGGCAAAGGCAGGGAGTTCGCTGAAGATATAAAAAATATGATAAATTCAATTAGGGAGCTCCTGACGGTAACTTTTGAAAGCAAGGATTATGGCGACAAAAAAGAAACTGTTACTAAAAATATAGAAGCAAAAAAAGAAAAACTTCTCCAGATTTTAAATGACAGGGTAAAAGACGATGGCTTTGTCCTGCGTAGCACGCAGATAGGACTGTTTATAATTCCTGCCCGGGATGGA
>JAFGDA010000106.1 GCA_016932375.1 Actinomycetota bacterium
CTTATGAAGAGTTCATAGATTATATGGATATTGATGCTGTCCTGGTTTTCGATAAGGTATTTGCCTGGAAATTCGAAAAAGTAGACGCTTCAAAGGGATTGTACAGGGATCAATGGGGAGCTCTGGTCCATTTTACCACAAATGCACTTGGGCATTCTGTAGACTACGCAATAAAGGTTGAAAATGACATTGATAATTACATTCCTCCGGACCCTGATGAAGAATGGAGATATGAGTCACTAAAGAAATATGTAAAAAGATGGAAAGGTGAACGCGCAATTATTGCACATGTTACAGATGTATTTGATATAGCAAGGGAAAGTTTCCTTGGTGATGAATCATACTATATGTCGATGATAACTAATCCGGATCTTATCGATAGAATAAATGAGATTGTTCTTGATTATAATATGCGTTACATTAAAAACCAGATAGAGTTGGGCGCAGATGTGCTGGCAATTACCGGAGATTTCGCAATTACAAAAAGCTCAATGGTATCTCCGGATCATACTGCCCGTTTTCTAACTCCTGCATTGAAAAAACAGGTGGATCTGGGTCATGGACTGGGGGTACCTGTATTCAAGCATACAGATGGAAATATATGGAATATAATACAACTGCTGGTGGATACGGGTATAGATGGGCTTCACCCTATAGACCCTATGGCAGGGATGGATCTTGCAGAAGTCAGGGCAAAATATCCCGATCTGTGCCTGATGGGTAATGTGAATTGCGGGGCTACGCTAAGCTGGAAATCTCCCGGTGAAGTCAGGGAAGAAGTTAAAGAATGTATCCGCAAAGCAGGTTATGGCAGCGGATATATCTGTATGTCCAGTAATTCAATCCATTCCAGTGTAAAACCAGAAAATTATGTAGCAATGGTTGAAGCAATCAGGGAATACGGAAAAATAAACTGGCAAAACCGGGGCTGATAAAGAAATTCTTATGCCACAGTGATTTTTACTTTTTCACCATAATCCTTTAGATCCTTTTCTTCTATCCCGGAATCGGTGATTATTTCATCAAACAGGTCAATGGATCCTATCTTGGTAAAACCCGTCCTGTTAAATTTGGAATGATGTGTTATTCCTATGACCTTCCTTGACGCCCCGATTATTACCTTTGTCAATTCCACTTCAAATATGTTGGGAGTCATCCAGCCGTCTTTAAGATCAATCGAGAATATCCCAAAAAAAGAAATGTCAATCTTTATGCCTTCAAAAAACCTCAGTGCCTGGGGACCCGCAAAGAAATCATCAGGGTCTTTTTGCCATATACCCCCACAACTCATTATTTCGCCGTCAAACCTGCCGTTCCTGTTGAGATCTATAAGGGCATTAAGTATATGAGGTGCCGCGCTGATAACCTTCAATTTTTTCTTTAATGACAGTATCTTTACAAGCTCAAGGCAGGTAGTCCCGGCCTCAACAAGTATTATGTCTCCATCGGATATCCTGTTTAAGGCTTCCCTTGCTATCCTCCTTTTATCCGCAGTATTTTCCTGCATTCTCTGGGCAAGGACAGGTTCAAATGAATCCCTGTCTATTATTGTTGCACCACCGTATACTTTATTTATTAACCCTTTCTTGACCAATCTGTCAAAATCTCTTCTTACCGTAATTTCTGAAATATCGAATTCCCTGCTTACTTCCGGTATGGTTACAGTCCTCTTGTTCTTGATATAATCTATTATCCTGTTCCGTCTTGCTTCAGGTATCATCTCATTAAAACCTGCTTTTTCTTTTTAAAATTAACCTAAAACTGTTAAAATTTAGCTAAAATGTATTCATATTTTTTAAAGTTAATCAAGATATTATCAGAAATTTACATATATTTCCATAAAATTATTTTTATTTTCTTCACAAAATAGGATATGCCCAGAGCCGCAGTCAGCAGCAGGATTATGGTCGCCCCTGGAGCAAGATCCGCGAAATACGATATTATAAGGCCTCCGATAGTGAATACTATCCCTGTTGCTATCGAGCATGCAATGAGATTCCTGATCTTGAAAGTAAACTGGCGGCATATTGTCGCAGGTATTGTAAGGAGAGCAATTATAAGGATGACTCCAACTACCCTTATCATGACAACAACGCTAAGGGCTACCATACCGAGCATGACAAGGTAAATCATCCTTACAGGTATTCCTATTGCTAATGAAAATTCCTCATCAAATGATATTGATGAAAATTCCCGGTGAAATATTGCAACCGTAATTATTATTATAAGGTCCAGCGCACCCATGATATAAAGCTCATATACCGGTACGGTCAGTATGTTGCCGAATAAATAGCTGAACAGGTCAGGTGCATATCCCGGAGCAAGGTTTAAAAACAATATTCCGAGAGCCATTCCTGCAGCCCAGAATATTCCGATAGCGGCATCCTCGTTTATTTTTGCTTTTTTTGAAAGAATCCCCATGGCCATAGCTGAAAAAAGGGTGAAAGGTATTGCAGTCATGACAGGGTCGATTCCGGCATAATAACCAAGCCCTATTCCTCCAAAAGCGGCATGCGATATCCCTCCGCTTATAAAAACTATCCTTTTAATAACAACGTAGGTCCCGACAATTCCACAGGCAATGTTAACCAGGACCGCAGCTATCAGGGCGTTCCTTATAAACTCATAGCTTAATAGATCTGTCACTTTTTATGCCTCCCAAGTATCCGGTGAGGTATACCGTGAGCAACTATCTCAACTGGACACTTGTAAGCCTCTGCCAGTTTGCCAAGGCTACCTTCCTTTGGACCATGATAAAACAGTTTCCTGTTTACACAGGCAATCTTTTCCACATAAGCCGGAATGGCACCAATATCATGGGTGACGTAAACCACAGCCATTTCCTTTCTAAGCTCCAGAAGCAGTTTATATATATATTCCTGCATTTCAGGATCTATGCTGTTTAAAGGTTCATCAAGCAGGAGAAGTTTTGGATCCCTTGCTATAGCCCTTGCAATCAGGACTCTCTGAAGCTGGCCACCTGAAAGCTGGCTGATATGCCTGTCTTTCAGTTCAAACATTCCCACCTTCTTCAGGGCCTCCCCTGCAGCTGATATATCATCTTTACCAAAGCCCCCGGCAAGCTTCCTGTACCTCCCCATCAACACAACATCAAATATGCAGGCCGGGAAGTCAAGATCTATCGTAGGATTCTGTTGAAGATAGCCAATAATGTTCCGTGATTTTCCGGGAGTCTTTCCAAATACAAGAACCTCTCCTTTCAGGGGTTTTTCAAGTCCCAGTATCAGCTCGAGTAAGGTGGTCTTACCGCCACCATTGGGCCCCATGATTGCCATTAAATCATTGCTTTCAATCGATAGGTTTATATCTTCCAGCACAGAAATCCCGTTACGGTTAAAATAAACATTTTTTAAACTGACAATTACTTTTTTTTCCATGATAATTACTGTCCTGATGATTGGGCAAAAGCTTCTGCAATCTTTCTCATATTATTAATATAATCTTTTTCAAGCGGACTTACCATCACCACTTTTGCACCTGTTTCAGCAGCAATGGTCTCTGCGCTCCTTACATCAAATTCCGGGGATGCAAAAATAACCTCTACATCATTTTCAACCGCTTTTTCAACAAGCATTTTAAGTGCACCCGGAGTAGGTTCCTTCCCTTCAGTCTCAATGGCCAGCTGCTCAAGGCCGTATTCATCCGCAAAATAGGTCCATGCAGGATGTACTACCATTATCATCCTGACTTCATTTTCCTTAAAAATCCCCTTTATGTCCCTATCAAGCTGTTCAAGTTCCCTTATATATGTCTCCATATTTGACCTGTAAGAATCTGCGTTTCCAGGATCAAAATCTATAAGGCCCTGGTAAATATTTTTAACCATTAACACGGCATTAAGCGGAGATAGCCATATATGAGGGTCGGAATATTTTAATTCTATACCCTCCGAGCAGTCAATCACTTTCATATCCTTATTCATTTCGATAACCTTATTTAGCCATACAATTTCAAAATCAATACCTGAACCTATTTTAAAAAATATATCTGCCCCGCTTACTTCCCTTAACTGGCCGGGAAGTGGTTCGTAAGTATGGGGATTGGAGCCTGGAAGCACCATGGTCGTAACCCTTATCCTGTTTCCGCCAATCTTTTTTAGGAACTCTTCCTGGGGTGGTATGCTGACTATGGCATTGACCCCATCTTCCCTACCGGTTTCATCTTCTAATCCAGCCTTAACTTCACTATCCACACAACCGGAGAGATATAAAGCCAAAAGCAGGATTAGCAGAAACAGGGCCAAAAATATTAATATTGTCTTGATATGGATAAGGTTCATAATTTGTAATATTTGTCTCCCCGCTCATACAACAGCATGAATTAGGCAGGCCTTCAGGCAATCCTTACGAATTTGTCCACCAGTAAAGGGCTGAACTGTGTTCCTGCACATCTCCTCAATTCATCGCTGGCATCTTTTTTATTGATTGGTTCCCTGTAGGTGCGTCCGACAGTCATCACGTCATAAGCATCTACAATTGAAGTAATCAGGGAATTTATGGGAATATCAACGCCTCTTAATCCCTGGGGGTAGCCGCTACCGTCCCACCACTCGTGATGGGACAGAATATCCTCGGCAATCATGGCAATCTGGGGTGTGGATTTCGCTATGTTATAACCTATTTCAGGATGCCGTTTTATTATCTTCCATTCTTCCCTTGTAAGCTTGCCTTTCTTCATCAATATTTTTTCAGGGACCGCTACCTTACCTATATCGTGAAGAGTGGAAAGAAGGACCAGCTCATCAAGTTTATTCTGGGGAAGACTGATTGCCTTTCCAAGTTTGAGAATAAGGACCTTTAAACGCTCGGCATGCTCTTTTGTCTCCTGGCTCTTTTCCCAGAGTATCCTCTCAAGGGAGGCTATTATGGAACTATAGGTACTCTTTCTCTCCAGGAGCTTGTTTGTGTACATGTTATTTTCCGCTTCCCCAATCAGTTCCCTGAAATCCTGCTCCGGGTTATTTCTTGTGGCAATACCCATGGAAATATTAAGCGGTATTTTCTGGTCCTTCGTGTTGATGCATATATTCCTGATCTTATTTGCGACCTGGTCCACTTCTTCTGTTGATGACCTTGGAAGCAATATAAAAAATTCATCACCGCCCCAGCGGGCTACTATATCCTCTTTCCTAATACAATACCTGAGTATTCTTGCAAATCTTTTAAGGAGCAGATCCCCTTCCACATATCCAAAAGTATCATTTACAACTTTTAAACCATTAAGGTCGCAAATTATAAAGTTCAAAGGCATGTGCCTGGCACGGTATACATTTTCAAGGACCTTTTCCATATATGTCCTGTTATATAATTCTGTAAGGCTGTCATGAAATTTAAGATACCTGATTCTTTTTTCAGATTTTTTTAATTCACTTATATCGTGAAATATTTCCATCCTTGCTTTCCTGCCCCTGAAGACAATCCACCTTCCCACAGATTCCATATATACCCGGCTCCCGCTGCTTTTTAAGCCGCATATTTCGCAAACACCCGGGTAATCACTTTCCATATTACCGGTAAAAGACGTGCGATAATCAGGAGATATAAAATCCATAAGGTTTTTACTTTCCAGATAATCCGGTGTACAGTTGAAAAGTTCCATAAATGATTTGTTCACCTTAAGTATCTTCCCATTCAGGTGAAGTACCACGGCATCCATTGAAGATTCTATAAAAAGCAGGAACTTGTCTTCTGCTTCCTTAAGGGATTCCTGGAGCATCTTTTTTTCAGTGATATCTTTTATTATTATCTTGAATCCTGTTATATTCCCATCGCCGTCCTTTACAGGTCCGAAATAAACCTCTCCATATAATACGCTTCCGTCTTTGTGCCGTTGTGATACCTCGAAGGGGTGTGCCTCCTCTCCGGCCAGGACATCAGTAAATACCTGTATATAATGAGGTATGTCACCGGTGCTTACAGATATTCTTTTTGTAAAATACTTACCTACCAGGTCTTCCCTTTTACATTCTGCAAAGTTTAATATCCCGTCATTACATTCGGTAATAACGCCATTACGGCTCATGGTAAGTATCCCTATGGATGAGGTGCTGAGGATGCTTTCAAACCTGCCCTTATTTTCAATGCAGGCTTTTTTGAGATGCTCAATTTCTTTTTCTGATTTTTCTTCTAACTGCTGTATTTTCTGATGCTGGTCTATCAGTTTTTCAATCAGCTGTGTTTTTGTTATCTTCTCTATATCCATTTCAAGACAATGGGCCCTGCTCTTTCAGGGATTCGTCATCCGTAATAATAAACTCATTGTCGATTTTTTTCAGGAATGATTTCAGCTCCTCAACGACCAGTTTTTTTATTTTGGTCCTGAAATCTTCAAATTCTGACTGAAGATAATTTATGTCTTCCTCAAGCTCCTGCTTCCTCTTTAGAAGCTCGTCGTAATCCATCTGCAGCCTGGTAATATTTTCCTTGATTTCATTTTCCCTTTCAGAAACCTTCCACTCCGGGTAAAGTTCAGGGTTACCTTGCTCCTGCCTGTCCCCTGTGATTTCCTCCTGGATATAATTATCTTCTGTTATAGTGGTACCTGTTTCTCCAAAATCCAATAACTTTTCCATATTTTCTTCACTGATTCTTATGGCTCTACCTACCTCTAAAACAGGAATCCCTTTATTATCTATTATGTTTTTTATCTCCGTTTCGCTTATCCCAAGAATCCCCGTTGCTTCTTCGATAGTATAAAACTTTTTGGCATCGTCCATTTTACAGGCCTTTTAGTTGAAATGTTATAAAAAAGCTTTTAATTTGCTACAAAATTTAAGGATTATTATAGCATATTGATTTCACAATATATATGAATTAGCATATAAAATTATCCTTAAAATACATAAATTTTTTTCAGATGAATAAGACAATCAATCCAGCAGCGAGCAATACCAGAAATAATACTGATTCTGCGATTATCCATGGACCGGTCATGGTCATTCTCAGACGGTCAAGATTTAAAAGAGAAAACAACAGGAAACCGAGAGGTACAATACTTAAAAAGACAAGTGACAGACCGGTTACGGATTCCCAGGCAGGTTTTTTACCTTTTCCCTGGTAATTTATTTCGAGGTTTATATCTTTCTTATAGGCATCACCAATTATCACCGGCACCCTTATATCATATTTTCCGGCACTTAATTCATCCTTCAGCTTTAAACCAATTGTTATATCCATGGAAGATCCGGCTTTTAAGACGTTGTTTTCGGACACTATCTCAAGCTTATCCAGAACTGTTTCCTGTCCGGATTCCGGGGAACCTAAGGCAATGCTGAGATCCTCAGGATACCCGGATACGGCATTTATGGTGAATACCTGCAGCTCTCCGGAATCCCCGATATCCAATACCTCCGGACCTGTCAATTCGAGGTACTTATTAAAACTGGCTTGCTTTACATCATTAAATATTGTCCCATCTTCAGCCTCAAAGCTGCCGCTGATTTTTATGGTATATTCACCCATAATATCGAAATCATTAATTAATATATTATATACGCCATCATCCTTGACGTTGTCCCCATGTTCCATATTGCCATCATCATAAAGAACACCACCGGACCTAAAGGCGTCCGGTCCGGTGAGTATATAGGAAAAATCACCCTTTGAAAAATCATCAAAATTCACGGTTACAGGGATTGAAGTACCGGCTATGATATTATTAACGACCCTTACATGCATGGTCTTATGCAGCTTGCCGGGGACATTGACAATAAAACCCGATTCCTGCATTGAGAAACAGCCTGTAGGGACATGGAGTATATTGAATTCAATATGATATTCCCCCACCGTTCCTGTATCCATTAAAAGATATCCGTACTTTCCGTCACCCGCCACCTCATCGGGGTCCTTCCCGTTGTCCTCAAGCATAATCCCATTTTTTACATTACCGTCAGGATACTGGACATCACATGTTACACAGAAACCGGAAAAGTCTGTGGCATTGAAAGGCTGCCTTATTGGAACAATTTCAATTATAATTGGTATGCCGGTACCCGCAGGGTAAGTGGCAGCTGAAGGCTCTATAAGGGACAATCCTGCCATGTCCAGTACCACTACCATATCACCGTCCAGCTCATATGACCACTTGCCGTGCGCGGGGTCATCTATAACCCCGATAATGTAGGCATCATCCTTAATCTCCTTGTTGTAAAGATTAGCGCTTTCACCGGAAGGCCCTTTTAAATTGATTGCCGGGTTATTCTTCATTTCATTCCTGGCAGCTATTAATATCATTTTATCAATATAATCATCTATTTCTATGATGCCCTTAATACTATCGCTGCCCTTCTGGTCCCTTGTCATTATAAATCCATCAGTTATATGCCTGAATATTTCCAGGAAAACATCACGTATGTCAGCAGGTGAAGAAGCCTTCAGGCTTGAAGCGCCGGTTATTGCAGCCATTTTCGTGAGTAGTTCAAGATTTGCTTCTCCAGTAAAAGCTATCGGGTACAGCTTTATGCCATTTTGCCTGTACTGATAGCACAGGTTCAATAGCTGGTCCTTGTAATCCTTTAGATATTGCTCTTCCGGGGTGCCGCTGCCAGCCATGGAAGATGAATCGCCGTAAATATTGTCAGCTCCGGATGTACTTTCACCATTATCATTGTTAGTAATGTCGCTGCTTTTTGTTTCATTTTTTTCAATCTCCTTTTCTTCCTTGCCGGGAGGAGAAGGCTTTTCCTGGCCGTCCTGAATGTCCCGTAAAACATCTTCAGGAATTGGTATATCGCCTGTATCAAGTTTCCCATCTGTCAATATCACAATTATGGTCTTATTTTTAACAGTTCTTTCCCGGAGCATGGAATCTATCTCTTCAAGAGCTAATTTTATATCAGTATATTTCTGGTTGCTTCTGATATTCTCTATGGCCTCAATTATTTCTGCCTTTCCCTGGCTCACACCGGTAGGGTCAATATATATATTTGTGTTTTCCCCAAAACCTGCGACCGATACCCTGCTTCCACCTGCAAGAAGTTCGTTCAATTCTACGAACAATTTGGCTGCGTCTTTCCGCAGGTCCTGCGGGTCATTAATCCTCATGCTGCCTGATTCATCAAGCAGCAGGACAATATCCATTGCTTCATCCGGACCCGGGAATTCATCATAAGCCATTATGGACCCATAGAAAGCATGCAGTGTTACAGTGATTAATACGAATATAAAAATGATAATCCTGCTTATATTCTTTTTTATTTGATTCATAACCTCAATAGCATTTTTTATAATAATTCGTTTAATAATGAATTTTACATGTTAAATCTTTTAAAATTTTCAGGAACACCCATCCGTCCATCTCCTGCAGGGTTTCATTAAAACCAAAACTGCCGGGATAATTGAATTAATACGGATATCCTACCACTGCATATTAACTGATAGCAATAAGCAATAATTAAATATTTTTAAATAATTCAATTTTTTTTAAAAAATGCTATTGACATAAATGGTTTATTCTGGTAGATTTATAACTACCCTAATTCAGTAGGCAACCTTTAAGATTTAGTTGAAATTCGGAATCGAAAGAGCCCGTAAATTAGATTGAATTTTAAAAAGTCCCCTAGAAAAGTATTAGGGTAAGGCTCCGAGTTGTTTAGTAGCCTAAGGTGCAAACTATGGCAAAGGATAACTTGGAGTTTTTTTATTCTATAAAAGAACTACACCGAATTAATTATATATATTATAATCCGGATATTGCCTGTCCCCCGGCCTTAAATCTTCTATCATACTTCTCCGGTTATCAAGCCCGGGAAGCAAATCCAACTATAAACCTTACAAGCCTTACTATTATTCCTATGCTCAATGCCACAATGATAAAAATAAGCACAGCAACTACAATGGGAGTAAGGATGCCTGTAAGATCGTTTGGGAATACAGTAAAGTCAAAAGGGAATATTGACAGGAGGGCTGCTGCCGAAGAAAGAGAAAACAAATCCATTATTGCCTGGATTAGCTGCCTGAACCAGTACCTGTCATAAATTATAAGTAAAATATTTCCAATTATAGATGCAGCCAGCGCCACTGTCACAACAGGCAGCCACCTGTAAAAATCCTGAGTTAAAAAAGATGTCCGGGTCCATACACCACCGGAATAACTGTAATATGCAATATAGCTGTTATAAAAATTAAGAAAAACCAGTAAAAAAGCGCTCCATACAATGGCTATGCTGTAACCTGCTATCCTGCCTCCCCTTAAATCAGCCAAATCTTTCCCGGTTTTTTCCGGTTCTTCATTCACTTTCCCATCAGCTTCCGTTCTGGTTTCGCCGGTTTCCCTGTTAACTGCATGGGCCTCGCTACCCATATTTATCCCGGGGATTTTATCTATTTCGGGATCTTCTCCAGCAGGTTCAGCATTTTCCGTTTCAGCTTCCCCGGTCCCTTCTTTACCAGGACTCTTACCTCCGGATTCCTTATCTTCCGGGTTTTCGCTTTCCTGACTTTTTTCCCCGGGTTCTTCCTTTTTCCCTTCCCTGAAGTAATCTGCGACACTTTCCCCGAAATCATGGGCAGACCTACCAAGATCCTTAAATTTTGCCTTTACTTCATCATCCCTGAACCTGCTCCCAAATTCTTTTGCAGACCCGGAGGCAATTTCACCAAACTCTTTGGCCTTTTTCTTTAGTTCCGGATCATCAAATATTTTCGCTACAGCCTCTCCGAATTTCTTCATCATATCACCAAAGTTTTCCGCAGGGTTTTTATTTCCGTTCTCTGCCATTTCATTCTCCTTATAACCTTAATAATATTACAACCATATATGATTAAATAAATGCTTGCATGCCTGCATTATTGTATTTATTTTAATTTATCAATATCCAAAACGATAAATACAACAGTTATATTCTAAACCA
>JAFGDA010000107.1 GCA_016932375.1 Actinomycetota bacterium
CACCATCAGTAAAAAACTATCAGCAAGAATTGATTGTCCGGCCATATTGCCAAACTGATTTATTGAAAATATAATAATTTGATAAATTTATTCAGCACAGGAGCATAAAAAATGAAGGCGGTAATATTCGAAAAACCAGACCAGTATAAAATTAAAGAAATCGAAATGCCTGTACCGGGTGATTCCGAAGTGCTTGTAAAAAATAGCTATGCAGGTTTCTGCGGTACTGACCTCCACATACTCAAAGGTGAGTTTTTATCCACCTACCCCTTAATCCCCGGACATGAATTCAGCGGCATAGTCCAGAAAACCGGCAGGAAGGTAAGTGGTTTTAAAAAAGATGATATGGTAGTTATTGACCCTAATATTTGCTGTAATAAATGCAGGTACTGCTCAATCAACCAGCAGAATTTTTGCGAAAACTTTGGTGGATACGGGGTCACGGTCAATGGCGGTTTTGCCCAGTATTCAGTTATATCTGAATCAAACCTGCACAGGATAGAAGGGATACCCCCTGAAGAAGCTGCCCTGCTTGAACCGCTGGCATGCGTTATTTACGGCCTTGACAGGATCAATATAAATTACGGTGAGACGGCACTGCTTTTTGGTGCAGGGCCAATAGGGATAATTTTACTCCAGCTGCTGAATATAAGCGGTATATCCAGGGTTACCGTGGTGGACCTGAACGAAAAAAAACTGGAAAATGCTAAAAAATTCGGGGCTTCCGGAACATTCGTAAACGATGCCTCACTGGACGATAACCTTAAAGCTGTATCAGGTCACGGGTTCGATATCCTTGTTGATGCCACAGGTTCTGCCGCAGCAGGGGAACAAATTTTTAAATATGCTGATTTCAATGCAAGAGTGTTGCTATACGGAGTATGCCCGCCCGATAGCTTTATGAAGATAAGCCCTTTCAATATTTACCGTAAAAATCTATCCATATTTGCGGCTTTTTCCTACAACAGGACGATGACACGGGCAATAGACCTTGTAAAGAGCGGAAAGATAAAACTTGCCGAACTTATATCCCATAGATATAAGTTATCAGAATTCGATAAGGCTTTAAGGACAATTGAAACAGGCTCTTATTCAAAAGTAATATTTGACTGCCAGGGTTAGGCGATCCCACCTTTTATTTTATAAACATGGAACCTGCACGTTAATTATTTTTACTGCTGCACAGGGGGTAAGACTTTCCTCTTTGCTATCAGGATAATACTCCCGATTATGCCGACCAGGATTGCTATTGGACATATAATTGTGGCAAGTATAAAGAATACGGGTTCATCACCCATATTGCCCCAGAAGTTCTGCCCGAAAAGCTTTATAAAGAGGGCATATACAAGGTTATGAAGTATTGCGCTTAAGCCCATGCATATAGCCGCTGCACCTGTGAGTATGAAAAATGCCCTCGCAGCTTTCGTAAACCCGGACTTTGCAACAAGGATTATAAGTACAATCCCGAGAATGGATAACAGGATCCTGAAAGGGACAGCTATAATAAATCCCATATAGGGAATCACAGCCGGAATTGCGTCAAGAAACATGCCGGCTGTCGTAATAATAAAAAGAGCAACTATTATCCAGAAAAACACAAGGCTGCAGATATATTTTTTATTCCCGGCTTCTTCCATCTAACATCTCCCTTTTAAATTAATTTATATGTTTTATACGTCTTTTTATGGCCTGTTATGGCCTGTTTATGTTTTAGCACAATTATTTTGACGTTTTTTAGATAAATAAGATTCCGGTTAGGGTATTTTTGCGATACTTATTATTTACCGGATGTGAAAGAATCAATAAAATATTTTTTGCCAGACCAGGACATTCAATATTAAGACAAATTTATATCCATTACTATAGATTTGATAATATACAGGCCTGGTAATTTCAAGATTTTTACTATTTTTTTATTACATCCCGGCTATTTTCCTCCCAAATTCTATTGCTGCCTTCAGGGCGTCTTTATCCGGGTTCCATTGATTCCTGAAACCTTCGCTTGCAACTTCAAAGCCTGCATTTGCCATCAATTCATTTATTACTTTTACTGACTCTCCGCTCCAGCCGAAACACCCGAACGCTGCAGCTTTCTTGCCTTTGAATTTCAACTCTTTCAGGAGATGGATAAAACCGGCAACTGAATGCAATATGCTATTTGAAATAGTCGGCGAACCGATCACGGCTGTTTTTGATTTGAAGACCTCTGTGGCCAGGTCGTTCTCATCACTCTTTGAGAGATTGCAGACTTTAACGACAACATCTTTATCCGCCAACCCGATCCCCTCAGCTATTTTTTCAGCAAGGCTCTTTGTGCCGTTCCACATCGTATCGTAAACTATGGTAACCTGGTTTTCCTGGTAATCGTTTGACCATTGAGAGTATTTTTCAATTATCTGTGCCGGGTTTTCCCTCCAGACGACTCCATGGCTTGTTGCTATTATATCGATTGGTAAATTCAATTCAGTAACTTCCCCGAGTTTTTTCCTTAATACCGGGCTAAACGGAGTCAATATGTTTGCATAATACTTTATGGATTCATTAAAAAGATCGCACTGGTCCACCAGGTCATTAAACAATTTTTCTGTTGCCAGGTGCTGGCCAAATGCATCATTGCTGAAAAGTATGTTATCCCGGGTAAGATAAGTCGCCATGCTGTCCGGCCAGTGCAGCATCTTCATTTCAAGAAAAATGAGCTCTTTCCCGTTCCCGATATCAATTTTATCCCCGGTCTTTACAACTTTAAAATTCCAGTCCTGATGATACTGGCCTTTCAGGGATTTAACTGCATTTTCCGTGCAATAAACTGGTTTATCCGGAATGCGCCTCATCAGGGCGGGAAGCGCTCCGCTATGGTCGACTTCTCCGTGATTTGCAATAACAAAATCAATCTTATTTAGGCCAATTTCCCCATCCAGGTTTTTAACGAATTCCTCTGCAAAAGGTGCCCAGACCGTATCAATCAGTACGGTTTTTTCTTCCTGGATCAAATAAGAATTGTAGGTAGACCCTTTATGTGTTGAATATTCATAGCCATGAAACTTCTGGAGTTCCCAATCTACCTTGCCTACCCAGTACACATTGTTTTTGATGTGCTTTTTCACTCTAATCACGCTCCTTTGTCATTTTTTTATCTTCCCGGTCAGCTGCTGCAGTATCCTCTCCCCTTCAATTATTCCGGGTTTACCATATAAAAGCAGCCTCAGCATGTTGCTTCCCAATATACTAATATCTATACTTTATTTACCATATTATGCTTTTATTTTCCATAGCTGATAGCATCCTCCGGAAATGGGCCACAGTAATACCCGGGCCACCTCGCCAGGATGAATAATTTCCCAGTCTTTTCATTTAGCTTTTCCTCCTATGGTTTAATGATAATCAGTGACCTGATTCAAAAATGACCTCCGGCTGCAGGACCTGTCCGGAAACAATGTGGCATAGACAGAATAATGGAGAAAATCCTATATGGAAATTTATCCGGACTCTGGCTCTCCTGGATGATAGGTACAAAAATCAGAATTTTTAAGACTGGCGGAGAGGGAGGGATTTGAACCCCCGGAAGGAATAAATCCTTCAACGGTTTTCAAGACCGTCGCATTCAGCCACTCTGCCACCTCTCCGCAATACGGCCCACAAAACGGCAATGAGAAATTATAGCATAAAATATCTATTTATGAAGTTATAAATGCCGGCTTCTTGAGAACTACCCTGAAAATCAGCGCTTTTTCTCTATCTTCCTCATCCCGCCTGCATATGGCCGGAGCACCTCAGGTACGGATATGCTGCCATCGCTTTCCTGGTAGTTTTCATATATTGCCAGGAGCGTGCGGCCCACTGCACAGGCAGTGCTGTTCATCGTATGCACGAAGAACCTGTTTTTGCCGTCCTTGAACTTAATATTCAACCTTCTTGACTGGAAATCCGTATCATGGCTGCAGGAAGCAAGCTCACGGTAATTTTCCTGGCCGGGCAGCCACACTTCAAGATCATATTTTTTGGCATTGGGGGTACCTATATCCCCTGTACACATGTTCATGATCCTGTAATGGAATCCAAGGCCTTTCATTATTTCTTCAAGGGTACCCCTGAGCCTCTCATATTCCTCCCAGGAATTATCCGGGCAGGCAAATATGAACATCTCCACCTTGTCAAACTGGTGGACCCTGAACATGCCTCCCATGTCCTTTCCGTATGAACCGGCTTCCCTCCTGAAACAGGAAGAGAAGGCAGCATATTTAAGGGGCAGGCTTTCCTTTTCCAGGAATTCATTGCTGTGATATGCACACAGGGGTACTTCTGAAGTGCCGATCAGGAATAGGTCATCAAGTTCGGTCTTATAATATTGCGACCGTTCAACCGGAAAAAATCCTGTCCCGTACATGGCATTCTCTTTTACCATCAGGGGAGGCAGCATGGGCGTAAAGCCCTTGCCGGTAAGTATATTAAAAACATACTGAACCAGCGCAAATTCAAGTATGACTGCTTCATTCTTTAAAAAAACAAACCTTGAGCCTGAGATTCTTGTGGCCCTTTCTTCATCGAGGATATCAAGGGAGGTTCCCAGCTCGATATGGTTTCTGGGTTGAAAATCAAATTCAGGCTTTTCAAGATTGTAGGAAACAACCACATTCCCGCTTTCATCGGGACCTATTGGTGTAGTTTCATGGGAAAGGTTCGGGTAGGCAGAAAAATGGTTATTAAAATCCTTCTCAACTTTTTCGAGCCTTTCCTCAAATGTTTTAAGGTCCACATTTATGCTTTTCATTTCGCTTATAAGCTTTTCTTTTTCAGCCCCGGCAAGTCCGGGGATTACAAGAGAAGCTTCATTTTTCCTGGCCCTTAGCTGATCGACCTTATAAGTGAGCTCCCTTCTTTCACGGTCAAGTTCCATACCGGTGCCCACATCTATGTCAAGGCCCCTCTTATCCATCTCGGCCTTAAATATCTGCGGATTTTTCCTGAACAGTTCAAGGTCTATCATTTGTCCTGCCCCATCTTGTGTCATTTTTATGTGTTCAATTTTATATTTCCTGGTTTATTTCCACCCATTTTGGATAAGCCCCGAGTATTTTTACCATATAAGCTGTCTTCCTCAAGGTCTCTATTGCATCAAATATTTCCGGATCGTGGATATGACCATCAAGGTCTATCATAAAGACATAATCCCCAAGATTCTTTTTTGCCGGCCTGGATTCCAGTCTGGTAAGATTGATATTCCTTTCGGCAAACTCCTTAAGGATCCCAAACAGGCTCCCTGGCCTGTCCTGTTTCAGGAAACATACCATGGAAGTCTTGTCGGAACCAGTCCTTGGCTGTATGCTGTTCCCTATAAAAACAAAACGGGTTTTATTGTCTTTATTGTCTTCAATGTCTTTTTTTATTACATGCATTTTATAGACATGTGCCGCTATTTCAGTCCCAATAGCTGCCACACCGGAATCTTCTTTATCAAGCATCTTAATGGCTTCGGCAGTACTGTTTGCAGCAATAATTTCAGCATTTTTAAAATGGGTGTTTATGAAATTCCTGCACTGTGCTGTCGCATGCGGATGTGAAACTATTTTCTTTATCTCTTCAAGTGCTGCCTTCTCTTTACCAATAAGGCTGTGCTTTATTGGTATGGTTATCTCCCGTATTATTTTGGCATCACTCTCAAAGGCCAGGATATCCAGGGTGATGTTTACGGATCCCTCAAGAGAATTCTCTATGGGAACCAGCCCTTCGTCCGTTTCACCCCGGTCCACTTTCTTTATAACCTCTTCTGTTGTAGCACAGGATAGTCTCTCTATCTCCTGCTCATTAATCCCGTTCTTTTCAATGTACTTATTAAGTGCCTCTTCGGTAAAGGTACCCGGAGGTCCGAGGTATGCAATTCTCCTTTTCATAATATAATCTTTAATGAAAATAAGTAATAAATAATAAAAACAAAGCTGAATGATTTTTGGCCGGCATATTAAGGCATAAAATCCATTGGGTTTGTCGGGATTCCGTCCACAAGGACCTCGTAATGCAGGTGGGGGCCCGTACTGTTGCCTGTATTACCCATGGTGGCAATCTGCTGCCCTTTCTCAACCTCATCGCCGGTACTGACAAGCATTTTGCTTAAATGCGCATAAACAGTAGTATATCCAAATCCATGATAGACAATTATCTTCCTTCCATAATTTCCGTGCCATCCATCAAATATCACTACCCCTGATGCAGCAGCGTATATGGGAGTGCCATTGTTGTTTGCTATGTCCAGCCCCTTATGCCGGTAACCCCATCTTCTTTCGTTAAACAGGGAAGTTATTTTCCCCCAGGTTGGCCATATACCAGGAGTATGGTCCATAAGGTATATATGGTCCTCCATATTCTGCTTATCCTCGGCAAGCACTGCTGACAGGCCGGGAGCCTTTTCAAGAAGCTCGTCCAGCAGGGCATCAATGTCATCGAGATCTTCCTCCTGGTCGCTGGTGTAGTAGTATATTTCGTTCGGGTCCTCTTCGGGTTCTATATCGGCACTCAGGTCAGCTGTATATATAGTGACTTCCTGTTCATATCCGCCCTTACCGGTAATATCGCGTACCATCTTATCAAGTGATTCCACCTCTTTAAGGTAATTCTCGAGAATCCTGGTTTTTGTCTCAATTTCTTTTGTCTTTTTTTCAAGATTCACAAGTTCGACTTCCCTGTACTGGACTTTGTACTCAAGCCTCTGAAGCTCCGCAATTTTCTCGTCAAGCTTCTGGCGGGTAAGCACAAGGTTGGAAGCCAGTATGGCTCCGGAAGCAACCAGTATGATAAATACAACAAAAACTGAGCGCAGGAAATTATAGCTGATCTTGAATCTTCTTATTCTGGAGCTTGCATCCGTAAAAATCAGTAAGTTTAAATGCTTTTGCTTTTTTTCTTCCATTAAAAACCGCAACCAGTAAAAATGATATATAATTATAACGGATTATTTAAATATGAAAACCCTTTTATGGCTGTATTGCCTCAAGTAATCCAAAAGAATTTTTTGGGTTACTGATAAAAATTCCCGTTAACTATAAGAAACAGAATCAGTTTTCCATCATGAACTTGATGGTAACAGTATTGTTGGTAGTCAGGACTTCGTCAGGTACGGGTCCGGCAGTTATTGTGAGCTCGCATTTCCTGCCGGGATATGCCGCAAAACCAGACAGGGTTACGGCTTTCATATCCGAAGGATTTATTGAAGATATTGTATAGGTCTTTTCCTCAACTATATTATCTTCACTTTTATATGACATTACCACATTTACATCTTTTTCCACGACATTTCCCTGGTTTTCGATTTTTATGGCAACACTGATTTCAGGGCCTTTCGTTAATATCCAGTAATCCCCGTTCTCATTTAAAACTGGGGGGTTGAATTCTATGCTATTCCCAATAACTGCAACTCCCCTTCTCTCCTGTAGATTGTCAACCGTCTTTACTTCGGAAATAAACTCCATTACATCCCCGGTCCCGGTCAGGTTCTTATCCCTGAGCACCCTTGAATCTATGATTGTTAGGTTCCCTATTCCCAGCTCCTCTCCTGCCATCTTGAGCCTGTCCTGGAAATAAAGGTAAATTTCATCGCTCATAAACATATAGAGAAAGGTATTCGTTATCTGGGTGGTTGATATTTCAATGTCAAGATCATTTAAAACATTAATCAGGGCGGGTTTAAAGTTTTCATATGCGCGGTTCCTTGTATCCAGTACAAGCTCCAGGTAGCCCTGGACAACTTCAAAAGATTCAGGGGGGTTTAATTCCTTGCAGTTTTCCAGTATTATCCTGCTTTCTTCAATTATATTTAGGAGCTGTCCATCGAGGTCCTCCCTGGACATCTCCTTTATCCTGTCCAGGGTATTGAAAAAATTATAAGATATCTTGTTTGACTGCTGGATCAGGACAGATACCGAATTCATATAATCAGCGATAGTGAGTCTCTGCTCTTCAGTAAGATCCCTCCTGCTGCCTTCACAGCTCCACAGCCCGGTAATCCAGCTAACTATTACAGCTGCGATTACAAGCATAATGATTAAAGTGATGATTGATTCTTTTCTGCCTCTGCTTTCCAAAAAATCCTTCCCATATATCACAATAAGAATTGCGTATAAACAAGATTAAAATACATTATACAGACAATATCCCAAAACTCAATCCAATGATTAAATCTTAAACCGTATTCAATTTAATTCATTAAAAATATATAATAATTCTCCGTGACTTTAATTAATAGCCATTTATCTGTTTTTTATAAAAATACAGTTTATAAAGGAGACAGGGGCTTTCTGTCCCGGACATGATGAATAATAAAAAAATATTAAAAAAAAGGGAAGATATCCCGGAAGAGTATAAATGGAACCTTGGTGACATTTACATTGATAACAAAGAATGGGAAAAGGATTACAGGCTTGTAAAAGACAGGCTTGCAAGCCTTGGCAGTTACAGGGGCAGGCTAAAATCCAGGCCATCCCTTCTTACGGAAATCCTTGCAGTTTATTCGGGGATCATGGAAGTAGCGGAAAAATTATTTGCATATGCGCACATGAAAAAGGATGGAGACAATACAGATACCATATCACAGGCCCTGCTTGACAGGGCGCAGTCCCTTATGGTCGAAACACAGGGTGCCTCGTCCTTTATAATCCCTGAAATACTTAAAATCCCGGTGACTGAACTCAAGGAATTAAAAGAGGAAGACAGGGGCCTTAAAGACTACATGCACTTCCTCGATAATATTGAAAGGCAGAGGGAACACGTGCTTACTCCCGAGGTTGAAAAAATCCTTGCACTTTCCGGTGAAATTGCGGCAGCACCTGAACAGATATTCAATATGATAAATAATGCCGATATAAGATTTCCATTTATAAAAGACGGGGAAGGCAATGAAATCGAAGTTACCAAAGGCAGATATAACATATTGCTTGAAAGCAGGAACAGGAGGGTAAGGAAAGATGCCTTTAACGCATTATACGGCAGCTATGAAAAACAGAAAAACACGATTGCTTCGACCCTTAATTACAGTATTAAAAAGGATGTATTTATAAGCAGGGTACGTAATTATCCTTCCTGCCTCCATGCCGCCCTTTTTGACGATAACATTCCTTGCGCTGTCTACGATAACCTTATTTCTGCCGTAAATGATAACCTTCATTCCATTTACCGTTATGTATCTCTACGGAAAAAAATCCTTGGTGTTAAACAGCTTCATATGTATGACCTCTATGTCCCGGTTGTTGAGGATATTGACTTTAAGGTATCGTATGCTGAAGCAAAA
>JAFGDA010000108.1 GCA_016932375.1 Actinomycetota bacterium
AAAATAAAATCCATAAAAAATAAATATATATATGATTTTATTGCAAGGTTTATAAAACTGTTTAACCCTGATTCGGTATTTGTTTGTGATGATTCAGAAAAGGATTTTAATTACATAAGGGAAAAGGCATTAAAGGATGGTGAAGAAATAAGACTCGCAAAACCAGGCCATACGCTTCATTTTGATGGAATTTATGATCAGGGAAGAGACACGGAAGTCACAAAGTTCCTCGTGCCCAAAGGCATGGAATTCGGCAAGAGGCTGAATACAATAGACAAGGATGAGGGAATTGCTGAATTGATGGGTAAGATGTCAGGTATTATGAAAGGAAGGGAAATGCTGGTGGTATTCTTTACCCTTGGGCCTTCCAGTTCACCTTTTACGATACCTGCTGTCCAGATTACTGATTCAAGTTACGTAGCACATTCCGAAACAATTTTATACAGGCCCGGCTATGAAGAATTCAAAAAACTAAAGGATTACAACAGTTTTTTCAGTTTTGTACATTCAGAGGGTGAACTGGAGAATGCCGTAAGCAAGAATTTTGATAAGAAAAGAATATATATAGATACAGGCGAAAATATAGTTTATTCGGTGAATACGCAATATGGTGGAAATACCATAGGCCTTAAAAAACTTGCAATGAGGCTTGCCATAAACAGGGCTTCGCAGGAAGACTGGCTTACGGAGCATATGTTTGTATCGGGTATTCATGGACCCGGTAAAAGGGTGAGTTATTTCGCAGGTGCTTTTCCTTCAATGTGCGGGAAAACATCTACCGCCATGTTAAGAGGAGAGACAATAATTGGAGATGATATTGTATATATAAGGAGCATAGAAGGAAAAGCCAGGGCAGTAAATGTCGAAAAGGGTATTTTTGGAATTATCCAGGATATAAATCCCGATGATGACCCAACGATCTGGGAAATAATTGAGGATGGTAAAGAGGTAATATTCTCAAATGTCCTGATGACAGAAGAAAAGCAAGTATACTGGATAGGACACCCTGGTAAACCTCCATCAAGGGGTATAAATTATGCCGGCGACTGGTTTCCAGGTAAGTTGGACAGGGATGGAAAACCGGCTACTCCATCTCATAAGAATGCAAGATTCACTGTCAGTCTCGAAGAGATGAAAAACCTGGACCGGGGATTTTATGATGTAAAGGGAGTTGAGCTTGAAGCAATAATATACGGTGGAAGGGATTCCGATACCTGGGTTCCGGTGCAGGAAGCATATAGCTGGAAACATGGGATAGTTACAATGGGGGCATCTCTTGAATCAGAGACCACTGCTGCAACGCTTGGAAAAACAGGGGTGAGGACATTCAACCCGATGTCCAATATAGATTTCTTATCGATCCCCATAGGCAGGTATATAGATATAAATTTAAAGTTTGGGGAAAGGCTTGATAAAAAGCCCTGTATTTTCAGTGTTAATTATTTTTTAAAGGATGACAGCGGTAATTTCCTGAATACCAAGCTTGATAAGATGATATGGTTAAAATGGATGGAGCTAAGGGTTAATGGGGAAGCTGGCGTAATAGACATAGGCACCGGTATGATTCCAAAATATGAAGACCTGGGTGCATTATTTAAAAAATATCTGAACAGGGATTACAGCAGGCAGGATTATACCGTCCAGTTTACTTTAAGGGTGAGACAAAATGTGGAAAAGATTGAAAGGATAACAAAAATATATAAAGATATGGGCTCAAAAGTTCCGCAGGAGCTTTTTACCGAACTTTCCGCACAAAAAGAAAGACTCCTGGTATTATTAAAGGAAAAAGGGGAGTACATATCTCCATTCGATTTTAATGGAAGCTAAAATTGCCAGTTTTTGATAGCCTGTTTTTTTGGTAGCCTTGATATTGGTATTATAAAGTTATCTGTTTTTTATAAATAAATTAAAAAAATACTGTTTCAAGTACTGCATTTTCCATAAAAAAGTTTTACATTAAAATTTATACATGACAAGACCGGTACAGGGTTTTGGACAGAAATATGTTGATTTTTGTGGCATTAGATATCCGGAAAGGCATATTTCTTCCATTTCGCTTACCGAAGGTGTGTTAAGAAATATTCCAATATCGAATATATTTTTTCTTACATTGTAAAAGACTTCTTCAGCTGAATTGGTAAAACCGGTATTTAAGATCCCAAGTTTTTTTTCAAGTGTCTTTAAGAGCACATTATGAAGAATGTTTATGTCAAGATTGTCATATTTTTGTCTTATGTCCACTATATCATCTCTGGTTTTCAGGTATTTTAAATGATAGGCAGAATCTTTTCCTGAAATAACAAATGCCTTTTCTTTTGCCGATTTCGCACAATCGAGCAGTGAAACTATTCTTTCATGATTCACCGAGCCAATGGCGGCAGGTTTAAATAAATCTCCAAGTATCTCAGTTATCCCTGCAATACCGGGGAAATTGCTGAATTTAACCATCCTGTAAGTAGGGTAAATTTTTATATTTTTTTGACTGCTTTCCATATAGAGTGTCAATATATAATCCCCGGGGAAAAAAGATTCATTTATGTTTTTCCTGTCCTTGATATTTTTATTCCTGTAAATCATGGAAGTTTCGTAACGATGGTGTCCATCGGCTATAAGCAGCTTCCTGTCTTTCATATGGGTTTTTATCCCAATGATATCTTTCTTGTCACATGCTCTCCACAACCTGAAATGCAGTTTACTATCGTAATATGGGGAAACATCCATAAAAGGGCCATTTGATGAAACACTGTCAAGTATTTGAGATATTTTATTTTCATTATCATGGTACAGAGTATATATCATTCCAAAGTTTGCCATGCATTTTTTTAGAAGTTTTAACCTGTCTTCTTTTGGAGCTGAAAGTGTTTTCTCGTGAGGTATGATATTGCCGTCTTCAAAAGGTTCTATTTTAGTCAGGCCTATGAAGCCCTTTATTTTACTGGTGTCATGTCCGGTTTTAAAGCTTATCTCTATTATGTAGAAACATTCCCTGTCGTCAGTTACAAGCACCCCTTCATTTATCCACCGGTCCAGGAGAGTTGAAGCATTTGTATATTTTTTGCAGTTTTTTCCATCAGGCAATATAATGTTAACTATATTATGTTCATTTGCGTTCCGCAATTTTTCTTTCAATTCAGGAGATATTACATCATAGGGTGGTGATATAACCATGGAAAAATCCTTAACGTTATTTTCATTAAACATTAAACCTCTGAAGGGGAGGATTTCTACCATTTAAGGTCCTTTCTAATTGAAGGTTATAACTGAAAATAAAAACATTGCAAAAATAAAATTGATTTTAGATTATAACAACAACATATCTGATTTTCAACCAGGCATTTTGGGGTATTTTCGGGGATGCTTTCTAATTTTAAAAGAGTTTATATATAATAATGGAAATTTGCCAATTATTTTAATTAAATTAAGAGTTTTTTAAGAACAGGAAGGAAGGTCATGGATATGAAGATAGAGGTTATAGAAAATGTATTTAAGTATAACAGGATTAATGCGGAAAGTAACAGGGAACTGTTTGGAAAACATCACGTACTGGCCCTAAATATACTGTCCTCGCCCGGTGCAGGTAAGACCTCGCTTATAATCGAAACAATAAAACATCTCGGAAAATCAGTGAACATAGGAGTAATTGAAGGTGATGTATCTTCAACATACGATGCGCAAAAAATAAAAAAATATATCAACCAGGTTGTACAAATAAATACAGGTGGCACATGCCACCTTAACGCAACAATGGTAGGAAGGGCGCTTGAGAAATTAGATACCGGGAATATGGACCTGATAATAATTGAAAATGTAGGAAACCTTATATGCCCTGTTGGTTTCGATCTCGGTGAGGATTACAGGATTGTCCTTTCATCGGTAAACGAAGGCGACGATAAACCAGTAAAATACCCCCCGGTTTTTATAAAATGCAACCCTGTTCTTTTAAATAAAATGGATCTTATTGGAATCAGTGATTTTGACCTGGGTTTTTTTATAAAAGAAGTTAGGAAAATCAATCCATCTGCAGAATTATTAAAATTTTCCTGCAAAACAGGGGAAGGTGTTGAAAAATGGATAGAATGGGTTCTCAAACAGGTTAAGAATAAAAAGGGAAAATAGAAAAAAGAATTACCATAATACTGGTTTTTCAAGAACCGGAATTGTCAGAAAATATGCCAGATTGATTGTTATTAATGTTACAAACCTTTTACAAAGTATTCATTGACAGTTATTTTTTTATTTGATAGATTTACCCAAAAGTGTTACAAAGCTTTTACAATTAATTTTTTATGCCTAAACAACATTGAAAGGAGATTTGATGCTGTATAAGGTACTTGAAAAAAATGGCTACAGGGATTTCGTGAAATCTTTAATATCAGGCTTTGAATTTATAGGGCCTGTAAAAAAAGACAGGGCCGTTCATGATTTTAAGGTTATAAAGGATTTCAAAGAACTTGATACGGCCTACATCAGGACCACTATTCCTCCAGCAAAAAAAATATTATTTCCACCGGATGAAGAACTTGTATGTTATGAGATTGGTGAAAATATAGATGTAAAACCGGTTGTGGAATCCGGTGAAAAAATTCTCTTTGCAATAAATGCCTGGGATATAAATGGAATGAATTTTCTTGACAGGGTATTCACAACAGATTTCATAGACGACAATTATAAGGCAAAAAGGGATAAGCTTATAGTAATCGGCATGGATACCGAACCTGCGGAAACAAATTTTTCCCCGAGCGTGGGTGCTGAGTTTGCAACCGGGGGGTTCGACCTTTACATGCACGATATTGGAGACCGTTACTTTATAAGGGTGGCAACTGCAAGAGGTGACGGGCTGCTCAAGCGGTATGCCGTGGTAAAAGATGCTGAAAGGAATGATTTTAAGGAATATGACAGGTACATGGATAATTACAGGGGCAGGTTCAAACTTGATGTAGACATAAAGAGCTTTTATGATGATTTTGAAGTGATATACGATAAAAAAGAATTCTGGGAAAACGCTGCGAAAGATTGCTACAGTTGCGGTTCGTGCAACCTGGTCTGTCCAACATGTTTCTGCTTTAATGTAAAAGACGATATGGAATTAAATCTTAAGAAAGGAGAAAAGACAAGGGAATGGGATTCCTGTATGATACCGGATTATGGACTGGTAGCAGGAGGGCACAATTTCAGGCCGACAAAAGAAAACCGTTTAAAACAGAGATACCGGTGCAAACTGAAGACTTTTAAGGAAAAATATGACAGATATGCATGTGTGGGGTGCGGAAGATGTATAGAAGCATGTCTTGCCAATATAAATATTGCAGAGGATATAAACTCTGTAAAGAAAGAGGTGAGTGCATAAATGATTATGGATATCAAGGAAAAAGAAACAGCAGGCAGCAGCATATATGTGCCGGAGATTGCTACGATATTGAAGATAGAGGAGATGTCACAAACTGAAAAACTTTTTGACATAAGGCTTGATGACCAAAAAAAACAGGAAAAATTCTGTTTCCTGCCAGGCCAGTTTGTGGAGCTTACAATATTTGGGCTTGGCGAAGCACCTTTTTCAATTCCATCATCACCAGGAAACAGGGATTTTTTCCAGCTTTGCATAAGGGACACCGGAAATGTTTCAGGAGCAATCCACAGGATGAAGGCCGGAGATAAAATAGGGATAAGAGGTCCTTTTGGGAAAGGGTATTTTCCTTATGAAAGGATGAAGGGGAAAGATGTAATAATAGTGGCAGGTGGCCTGGGCCTTGCGCCTGTAATGTCACTTATAAAAACAATACTTGAAGACAGGGACAGTTATAAAAGACTGGTCATAATATACGGTGCAACGGATCCTTCAAATATATTATTCAGGAAAGATATTGAGGATTGGAAAAAAAGGGATGACATTGAACTTGGTCTTACCGTTGATAATCCAGATAGTGCATGGCAGGAAAATGTCGGTGTATGCACAAACCTGATACCGGGTATAAACTGTACAGAAGATGCTTATGCAGTGGTATGCGGACCTCCCGTAATGTATAAGTTTGTTGTTTCGGAATTTGAAAAGAAATGCATAAAACCGGAAAATATTTTCCTTTCACTTGAGAGAAGAATGGAATGCGGGGTAGGAAAATGCAATCACTGCCATGTAGGCAATAAACTATCCTGTGTGGATGGTCCCGTGTTCAGCTTATGGGAAATAAGGAATTTAAAGGAGGCCATATAAATGAGTAAGCCAAAAGTAGGAATATTTGGATTTACGGGTTGCGGCGGTTGCCAGCTTGAGATACTTAATCTGGAGGATCAATTGCTGGATCTTGTAGCAGCAATAGACCTGGTTCATTTTACCGAAGCAATAACAGAGCACAGTGATAATTATGATATTGCCCTTGTGGAGGGGGCAATAACCACCAGGCACGGGGTGGAAAGGATTGAAAAGATCGGGAAGATTGCAAAGATAATAGTAGCAATAGGTTCCTGTGCAGTAAATGGTGGCCTTAACTGCCTGAAGAACCTTTATGGTACAGCGAAAGCAAAAGAACTTGTATATGGGGACAAGAAGGACTGGATAGATAGCATAGATGTTAAGCCGGTTGATGCCTATGTAAAAGTAGACTACTATGCAAGGGGCTGTCCTCCAAACAGGTTTGAAATAGTAGACATTATAAGATCTTTAATTGTGGGAAGGAAGCCGGAAATACCGAATTATCCTGTTTGTGTTGAATGCAAAAGAAATGGGAATACTTGCGTATTTGAATTGGGAATGACATGCCTTGGACCTGTGACAAGGGCAGGTTGCAATTCGAGATGTCCAAACAGCGGCTCCGGATGTGATGGATGCAGGGGCCTTATTGACGAACCCAATGTAAATGCACAGAAGGATCTTCTAAAAAAATACGGATTGACTGTAGAGGATATGGTTGACAGATTTAATCTTTATAATGCTTGCAGGGAGAAAAATATCGCGGAAAAAGTAACTGGAGGTAATTAATAATGGCTGAAAATATCAATATAGAAGTTTCACCGGTTTCCAGGGTTGAAGGTCATGGAGACCTGGTGCTGGATGTAAAGGACAGGAAGGTCGAGAAGCTTATTTTCAGGATACCTGAATCACCAAGGTTTTTTGAGGCAATGCTTGTGGGAAAAAACTGGGACGAACCATCCCATATAACTTCAAGGATATGCGGAATATGTTCAGTTGCGCATACATACGCTTCAATTAAGGCAACCGAGGCAGCTTTCGGGATTGTACCCAATGACATGATATTGAATCTCAGAAAGCTTATATTCCATCATGAGATTGTCCAGAGCAATGCCCTGCATGTTTATTTTCTTGCGGCACCTGATCTTTTTGGTGTTGGAAGTGTCATACCCCTCGTAGAGACCCATCCCGAAGTTGTCAATATTGCGCTCAGGGTAAAAAAGATGGCAAATGACATGGTAAGAATAATTGGTGGAAGAGCAGTACATCCCATAAGGACTGTAGCAGGTGGTTTCACAAAGCTTCCCGCAGAAGAAGAAATGCACATTATGAGAGACATGCTTAGAGGTGCATATCCCGACCTCGAGAAATCCCTTGATGTATTGAAAACCTTAAAAATTCCTGATTTTGAAAGGGAAACAGAATATATATCACTTTCACACCCGGAAGATTATGCAAATTATGATGGCAATATCAAGTCAACTGACGGGTGGGAGATAAGGCCATCTGAATATTTAACAAAAATAAAGGAAAAAGTAGTAAAACATTCAACCGCAAAACACTGCTGGGCGGAAAGGGATGCATACATGGTAGGCGCTCTTTCAAGGTTCAATAATAACTATGAAAAGCTTTCAAATAATGCAAAAAGTTATGCGGATGAATTGGGCCTGAAGGCACCCTGCTATAATTCTTATATGATAAATATTGCCCAGTTTGTTGAAATAATCCATAGTGTTGATGACAGCCTGAGGATTATTGAAGAGCTTCTTGATGAAGGCATGGATGAAGAAAGGAGGATGGTGGAAATAAATCCAGGAGCCGGAAGGGGAGTCGGGGCCGTTGAAGCACCGCGTGGACTGCTGATACATGATTATACATATAATGAGGCAGGCAGGATAGAGAAAGCAAACCTGATAATACCTACCAATATGAATTATGGCAATATAGAGAGGGATATGCAGAAACTGGTACCCGGCATAATTGATAAAACTGAGGATGAAATAAGGCTTGCCTGCGAGATGATGATAAGGGCATATGACCCATGTATATCATGTTCGACACATTTTTTAAAGGTAAGGTTAATAAATAAATAAAAAGATAACAATTCATGGAACCTGTCAGGCTACAGTAAGGATAATTGGTTTTGGCAATAAATACCGGAGCGACGATGGCATCGGTATAAGGGTAATAGAGGAAATTGAAAAAATAAGGGAATATGACCCTTCTTTATTTAATGATGGGATTAAAAATATCGAGATAATTGATGGGGGCACAAGCGGGATAGATTTACTCTCACTAATAAAAGAAACACCGGAAATAATAATCATAGATGCTGTCGATGCAGGCCAGGAGCCCGGTGAAATAACAGTATTTAAAGAAAAAGACATAAATTATTTTTTAAAACATAAAATAAAAAGTTATTCACTCCATGACCTGGATCTGTCAGAAGTTATAAAACTTATCAGGGCACTTAAAATACCTTCAGATATTACCATTATTGGTATAAAACCTAAAAATACAGGATTCGGTGAAACTCTATCTGAAGGCATGGAAAGTATTGTAGAACGGGTTATTTCAATTGTAAGAAAAGAGATTAATAAATAAACCTGTGAACTCCTTTTTAATATAAACCTGTTACTATGGAATTTGTTTTATATTATATCAGCATATACGCGGCAGCTGTTCGCTGTAATACCTGTCAAGGATCCTGGTAGTCCCTATGGCTGTATTCAGGATAACCGGTCCTTCATCATCTTTTCCAGCAACTTCGCCTATGATGCTGCTTCCTTTTCCATATTTATTAGCTGAAATTGCTTCAATCACCCTGCTGGCATCCTTCTGTCCAACAAAAGCAACCATCTTGCCTTCATTTGCCATATAAAGAGGGTCAAGGCCAAGGAATTCACACAGCCCCCTTACCTCTTTTCTTAAAGGAATATTATCCTCGAATATATTGATCCTTGTACCGGAACTTTTTGCCAGTTCCAGAAGTATAGTAGCCAGTCCGCCGCGCGTTGCATCCCTGAGGCAATGGATGCTGTCAGAGACTTTAATCATATCCATTACCATTGCTGAAAGTGGGGCACAGTCACTTTTAATTCCTGATTTAAAATTAAAACCTTTCCTGCAGCTCATTATGGCTGCTCCATGGTCCGCTATCGGACCATTTATTATTATTTTGTCACCAGGTTTTATAAGACGGGGAGAAAATTCCTTTTTATAATCAACAAGTCCTATCCCGGATGTATTTATAAATATGCTGTCTGCATTTCCCTTCCCGACAACCTTGGTATCTCCGGTTACTATATTTACCCCTGATTCATCTGCGGTTTCCTTTATTGAGGCAAGTATTTTTTTAAAATCCGTTAAAGGGAAACCTTCTTCCATAATAAATGAAAGGCTCAGGGCAACAGGACGGCAGCCGGTTGTTGCAAGATCGTTTATTGTCCCGCATACAGAGAGTTTACCTATATCCCCACCGGGGAAAAAGACCGGATCGACCACAAAGCTGTCGGTAGTAAAAGCAATTTTTGTGCCGTTTAATTCAAGGATTGCGCTGTCTTCAAGTTTTTCGAGGATTTTATTCTTCAGGTGACCCAGTATTGTTTTTTCTATAAGCTCACCGGTTTTTATTCCACCGTCACCATGGGACAGCTGAATGAATTCTTCAATCTTATCCATATGCCATATCTCCATTACAAATATTTATATCCTAAATTTTTTTAAAATTAAAAATCATTATTAAAATCAGGGTAAATTTTTTACAAAATGAGATTTAAATCTTTCATATCTGTAATATGCCGCACAGGATCCTTCGCTTGAAACCATGCAGGGTCCCACAGGATGGTCGGGCCGGCATGATTTTCCAAAAAGCCTGCATTGGCCGGGATTCTTTTTACCTTTAAGAATCTCACCACAGATGCACCCGGCAGGGTCAGCTGAATTTATTTCTTCAATAGGGAACCTGAGGGAAGAATCATAGTTAACGAATTTTTTCCTGAGGGTAAGCCCGCTGCCGGGAATACATCCGATTCCACGCCAGTCGGAATCACATGGATTGAAAACCTGGTCAATTATTTTTAATGCCCCGGGATTGCCTGATTCCCTTACCACACTTGAATACTGTATCTGTACTTCAGGTTTTCCTTGTTTTATCTGCCTGAGAAGCATATCGATTGATGTCATTATATCATAAGGTTCAAAGCCGCTTATCACACAGGGGATCCCATATTCTTTGCATATAAACTCATATGGATGACTGCCAATAATGACAGATACATGCCCCGGGCTCAAAAAACCGTCTATCCTTATTTCCCTGTCTTCAAGAAGCGCTTTAAGGGCAGGGGGGACAAGTTTATGCAGGTTTATTATAGAAAAGTTTTTAATATCCTGCATGCGGGCCCGTTCGATTAAGACTGCAGTAAGGGGTATGGTTGTCTCAAAACCTATGGCAATGAATATTACTTCCTTATGGGGATTTCCAATTGCAAAATCAAGTGCATCCTTTGGTGAATAGCATATGTTTATGTCACTGCCGCGTGAACGTTCAAGGTAAAGGCTTGAATCCGAACCGGGTACCTTTATCATATCCCCGAAAGTAAAAATACCTGCTGGATATTTACGTGACAGCATTATTATGCGGTCAATATCCGTTATTGATGTAACGCATACAGGGCAACCCGGACCACTTATAAGATTAATGTTTGGCGGCATTATATCCCTGAGGCCATATTTTGAAATGGCCATCGTATGGGTACCGCATACTTCCATCAGGTTTAAGGACCTCCCTATTAAGGAGGCACTGTCCCATATGGATTTTTTAATAGTTTCTATTTCATTTTTCATCGAAATAATCCTTCCAGTACCCACGCGTAATCAGCGCTTCATTTTTATCTACCAGCTGAATTGCAAAACCTGCATGGACTATTACATAATCATCTTTTTTTACCTCAGGCACAAGAGAGATGTCTACTTCCCTTGAAACACCAAGACTTTCTGCAATAGCAAGGTTTTTATTTATACTGATTATCCTGGCTGGAACTGCTAAACACATATCCCCGGTCTCCTTTTTTTATTGTCATAAGATTAAGGGCTGCAAGGTATGCCTGGCCGATGGATATTCCGCCGTCATTTACAGGGACTTTTACATTGGTAAAAACCCTGAAGCCCTCATTTTGAAGTGAAAGGATGCAATTTTTCAGAAGATAATCATTCTGGAAAACTCCACCGCTTAAAAGTATTATACCTGAGCCATATTTTGATCCAAATAACAGGCTCATATCAAGAATCGCCCTGCATATTGTATTGTGGAATTTTTCTGCAATAATTTCCCTGGATATCCCGCTTATGCGGTCCTCAAGGATTTGCCTGAATATATAAATATCATCTATAACCAGTTTTCCGTTGTCTTCTATTAATTTAGGTTCATAGGATGCAGATGCAGCCTTACCCGGGATATAAAGGTTGCCAGGGTTTTTAATTGACATTTCAAGATGTATAGCTGCTTCCCCCTCAAAACTGTTTTTAT
>JAFGDA010000109.1 GCA_016932375.1 Actinomycetota bacterium
AAGAATTCCTCACTAAAATAAAAGAACTGTATTTTGAAGATATAGGTTTTGCAAAAATTGACCATCACCGGCTGCTTCGCAGGGATTTTCCGGAAGTCATATACGGTAAAAACAAGACACCCGGCGAAATACTTCTTATTGCAAAAAAAATATTGAAGTTTTCCCCCGTACTTATGATTACACGTACAAACAGGGATACCTTTGATTACATAAGCAATAATATGGCCGGTGTGGAAATGAAATACGATTCAGGTGTTATCTATACCCCAATTGATATTCCTGAAAGTGAACTGAAAAAGGGGATAACGGTTATCTGTGCAGGCACATCGGATATAGAAATTGCGGAGGAAGCGGTAATAACCGCGTATCTTATGAAGAACCGTGTTAAAAAGATATATGATGTTGGCATAGCAGGTATCCACAGGCTCCTTGAATATAAGGATGAACTTAAAAATTCAAAAGTCATAGTGGCAGTTGCGGGAATGGAAGGTGCCCTGCCAGGGGTAGTAAGTTCAATGGTTGAGTGCCCTGTAATAGGGGTGCCCACCAGCATAGGCTATGGTGCAAGTTTTAAAGGCCTGTCCCCGCTTCTTACAATGCTTAATTCATGCAGCCCCGGGGTTGTGGTTGTAAATATTGACAATGGATTCGGGGCCGGTTACGCGGCGGGCATTATAAACCGCAACAGTCAGGGCAGCCAGGAATGAAAATATAAAGGTTTTTATTTTTAAAGATTTATTTAGTATTATTATAAATCAATAATTACAATAATTGAGGTATATGCAGGAACCGGTCCGGATTTTTTAAATATGGTAGAGATTGATTTTAAAAAACAGAGAATAGGCGAAATCCTTCTTAACAAGAAACTCATCACTGAAATACAGCTTATGGAAGCCCTTGAAATACAGAAAGAAACAGGTGAAAAGATTGGTGATGTGCTTATAAGGAAAGGCTACATTTCCGACAGCACCCTTGTGGAGCTTATTTCATTCCAGAGAGGATATGACACCATAGACCTGAGCAAGATCCAGGACAATATAGACCCTTCCGTAGCCAACCTCGTATCAAAGGACTTTGCCTTCAAAAGGAAGATATTCCCTTTCAAGTTAATAGACAGCACCCTTCACGTGGCAATGACGGATCCGAGGGATATAAGCGCAGTTGACGAGGTGAGGCTCCTCACAGGTTATAATATAAAACCTTATATAACTACCCGCAAGGACATAGAGGATACAATAAAGTTATATACTTCGGATGATTACAGCCTGAAGGAAGTACAGGAAATAATGAATGACCAGGACCTGGTAATCTCGGAAAAATACCAGGAAGACATCGTAGAAAAGAATCCTTTAGTCAGGCTTGCCAACCAGGTAATAATGAAAGCAATATCACTGCGTGCAAGTGATATCCACATAGAACCCCAGGAAAAAACATGTATGATAAGGTTCAGGGTGGATGGTGTACTGCAGAGGATAAAAGATGTCCCCAAGACTGTCCAGAGGCTATTAATTTCAAGATACAAGATAATGGGCGGAATGGATATAACGGAAAACCGCCTTCCCCAGGACGGCAGGGGTTCAATAAATTTTCAAAACAGGATGATAGATTTAAGGTTTGCATCGATCCCTTCAGTATACGGGGAAAATATTACCATAAGGGTCCTGGACCGTGATGATAATATTTTTGATCTTGAGAAAATAGGTATGGACAAGGATACCATACCAGTTTACAGGGAAATGATATTACTGCCTAATGGTTCGGTGATAATTACCGGCCCAACGGGTTCGGGAAAGACCACCACGCTTTATGCAAGCCTTAATCATATAGCAAATATAGAAAAAAAAATATTTACGATTGAGGATCCGGTAGAATACAGGTTCCCGCAAATAATGCAGGTTCAGGTAAATCCCAAGATAAACATGGATTTCTCAAGAGGGCTCAGGGCTATGATGAGGAGTGACCCTGATATTATTATGGTAGGTGAGATAAGGGACCTTGAAACTGCAAGGATTGCCATGGAGGCTTCCATAACAGGGCACCTTGTGCTGACAACGCTTCATACCAATGATGCTCCTTCCAGCCTTACAAGACTGCTTGAAATGGGAATTGAGTCCTATATGATTTCTGCCTCCGTCAAATGCATAGTTGCCCAGAGGCTGGTTAGAAAGCTTTGCGAGAACTGCAAAAAAGAGATGGAGGAAGTCCCGAAACCTTCCATAAGGGAAGACATAAGGGGTATTCTTGAAGGTAGGAAAATATACAGGAAAGTGGGCTGCAGCAGGTGTAATAATACCGGATACTATGGCAGGGTGGGCATCTATTCGGTGATGGTGGTTTCCAGAAAGATAAGGCAGATGCTTCTTATGAGAAAAAGCACTGATGAGATAGAAGAGGTTGCCAGGAAAGAAGGCATGCGGACACTCCTGGAAAGTGCTGCACAGAAAGTGGCAGAAGGCATTACCACAATAGAGGAAATGTACAGGGTAACTTTGTAGTGGTTTTAACAGTAATACCTGTTTTTTTAATAAAAAGGAACAGGGTTTTAAAAGCCAGGTTTTGTATTTGATATTTAACCTGCTTTTAATTATACGGCGTTTATGCCTGTCGTGGATATAACTCTAAAAATAACTTATTTAAACTGGTTTTTGTCAATTGAATCTAAGATAGAATTATAATTATGCAGCTATGAAAAATAATGATTTTGTTCACCTTCATGTCCATAGTGAATATTCCCTCCTCGATGGTGCGACCAGGATCAAGGGATTAATAGGGAAGGCTGTAAACTTTGGAATGCCCGCGGTGGCCCTGACTGATCATGGGGTAATGTATGGAGCAATAGAATTTTACAGCACCGCAAAAGCTGCCGGTATAAAGCCCATTATAGGTTGTGAGGTTTATGTAGCACCGGAGAGCCGCCTGATTAAACAGGCTGAAAGAGACAGGAGGGAGGAGACTTCATTTCACCTTACTCTCCTGGCCAAAAACAACACTGGATACCAGAACCTGATGAAACTTGTAAGCCTTGGATTTATTGAAGGATTTTACTATAAGCCCCGTGTGGACAAGGAGCTGCTGCAACAATACCATGAAGGTATAATAGCATTAAGCGGGTGTATCGGGGGAGAGATCCCGAGGCATATCATAAATGGCAGGATGGACCTGGCCAGGGAGTCCCTTCAGCAGTATGTTGAAATATTTGGCAGGGATGATTTCTACCTGGAACTTCAGGATTCAGGAATTACGGAACAAAAACATGTCAATACTGTTCTTTCCGGATTCTCAGGGGAATTCAAATTAAAAATTGTTGCAACCAATGATGTCCACTATCTTAACAGGGAAGATAATAAAGCCCATGACGTACTCCTTTGCATCCAGACCGGTTCCACCATAAATGAAAAAGGCAGGCTGAGGTTCCCTACCGACCAGTATTATTTTAAAAGTGGACAGGAAATGCATGAACTGTTTAAGGATTTTAAGGGCGCACTTGAAAATACAATTGAGATTGCCGGAAGGTGTAAACTGGACCTGAAGTTCAATTTAAACCTGATACCTTCTTTTGAAGTTCCTGATAATTATTCTCCTGATGAGTATTTGAAAAAATTATGTTTAAACGGGGCCGGTGAGAGATATAAGGAAATGAACCCTGAAATAAATGAAAGAATAGGAAAAGAGCTTGAAGTCATAAAAAAGATGGGTTTTTCAGAATATTTCCTTATTGTATGGGATTTTGTAAATTTCGCAAAGAAAAACAATATCAGGGTAGGCCCTGGAAGGGGTTCAGCTGCAGGAAGCGTGGTTTCGTATTGCCTTGGGATAACTGACATAGAGCCAATGCAGTATGACCTGCTTTTTGAACGTTTCCTTAACGAAGAAAGAAGAAGCATGCCTGATATAGATATAGATTTTTGTTATGAGAAGAGGGACCAGGTAATCAGGTATGTCACGGGAAAATATGGCGAACGCAGGGTTGCGCAACTGATAACATTCGGTACAATGGCAGCAAGGCAGGCCATAAGGGATGCAGGCAGGGTACTTGAGATACCATATTCCGATGTTGACAGGGTTGCCAAGATGATACCAATGGAACTTAACATGACAATCGGGAATTCATTAAAAATTTCCCCTGAACTGAAACAGGTGTACGAGGGTGATATTGGTATGAGGGAAGTTATAGATACTGCGATGTCCCTTGAGGGGATTTCAAGACAGGATTCCATCCATGCAGCAGGCGTGGTCATATCTTCTGAAGACCTGTATAACTATACACCAATTCAAAAGGAGGGTGGCACCGATATTGTCACACAGTATAAGATGGAAGACATACAGCATATAGGCCTGCTTAAAATGGATTTTCTCGGGCTGAAAACGCTGTCACTCATAGACAAGACCCTGTTTTTAATTGAAAAGACCAGGGGTAAAGATATGGATATCAATAAAATACCCCTGGATGACCAGGATACTTTCAGGATGCTCTGTGATGGCGAGTGCCTCGGGGTATTCCAACTTGAAAGCACAGGGATGAGAGAGCTTGTGATCAACCTGAAACCCGGCAGGTTTGAGGACCTTATTGCCCTGCTTGCCCTTTACAGGCCAGGGCCCCTGCAAAGCGGTATGGTCAGCGACTTTGTGGAAAGCAAAAACGGCAGGAAAAAAATAAGCTATCTTCACCCGAGCCTTAAACCAATCCTTGAAAGCACATACGGCATAATACTTTACCAGGAACAGGTCATGAGGATTGCTTCCGAGCTCGCCGGGTTCAGTATGTCTGAAGCAGACATACTCAGGGGAGCTATAAGCAAAAAGAAAAGGAAACTCCTGTCTGAACAGAAAACAAAATTTATAGAAGGTGCTGCAAAAAGGGGAATAGACGAAAGTATCTCACTCAAGGTATTCGAACTTGTCAATCATTTTGCAGAGTATGGCTTCAATAAATCACACAGTGCAGCATACGCCATGATATCATACCAGACAGCATACCTGAAAGCTAATTATCCTGTTGAATTTATGGCTGCACTTTTAAGTATCAGGATGGGAAACCAGGAAAAGGTTGCGCAATATGTTCATGATACGAGGAGACTGGGAATAACTGTTCTCCCGCCGGATGTAAATGAGAGCTTTTCGGATTTTTCAGTTGTAAAGGATTCCATCAGGTTTGGGCTTTCGGCTATCAAAAATGTTGGGACAAATGTGATAGAAAGCATTGAAAAAGAGAGAAAGTCAAACGGAAAGTTTAAAAGCTTCGTGGATTTCTGTGAAAGAGTTGAAAGTACCGCATTGAACAGGAAGACCATTGAAAGCCTTGTAAAGAGCGGGGTATTTGATTCCCTTGGCCAGAGCAGGAAATTTCTTCTTGAAAATTTTGAAAAGATAATCGAAGAGATCCTAAAAATCAGGAGGGAAAGGGAAAAAGGCCAGTTTTCCCTTTTTGATTTTAAGGATAATGACGGAATGATGGTTCGGCCTGCCGGAATGGCAGATTACAGGGAGCAGAAGACAGAGTATCCGGCAAAAAAACTTCTTAATTTTGAGAAGGAGATGCTTGGCCTTTATATTTCAGGGCACCCGTTATTTGAGTATGAAGATTCACTAAGAAAAATTACTCCTATTTCAGAACTAAAGGATCTTGAAGATAAATCAAATGTGGTAATTGGGGGGATAGCAGCAAGAATTAAAATGATATATACAAAAAAGGACCAGCAGATGTGTTTTATGGAACTTGAGGATATTGAAGATAGCCTGGAAGTTATCGTTTTTCCATCCGTGCTTGAAAAGTACAGGAGCATGATAGAAGACGACAGGATAATTGAGATAAAAGGAAAGCTGGATAAAAAAGAGGACCAGATCAAGTTAATTGCAAGTGAAATAAAGGAACTCGTAAAGGACAGTAATCTTGAGGATGGTAAAGGTGCAGTTACCATGGACATGTTCGAGGAAGATAAGAATGATAAGATGGTAACTTTCAATATAAGAAAAGACGATCTGGACAGGGAACTCATCAACAATTTTTATACCCTTGTCAGTGCCAATCCGGGTGATTACCGGGTGGAGATCAGGGTCGTAGGGCAAAATGGCGGCGGCCTTGAAAAAAAATACCTGCTGCCGCATTCTTTCAGGGTAAACCCTGATAAGGTTTTTATGGAAGAAATTGAAAAAAAGTTTTCTGGAAAGCTCGGCTTAAATATGCCGGAACAATTTTTAGAAGGGAATTTAAATGCATGACTTAAAATTTGCTGTGATTGGCGCAGGACATGGGGGGAAAGCCCTTGCTGCACACCTGGCAATAAAAGGATTTGATGTTAATCTCTATAACCGTACATTGTTCAGGATACAACCCATAATAAAAATGAAGGGGATCGAGCTGGAAGGTGAAATCAGGGGCTTTGGAAGACTGGATGTTATTTCCGATGATATGGAAAAGGTGATAAAAGACGTTGATATCGTTATGGTTGTTGTGCCTGCCGATGCACACCGGACCATTGCAGAAAGATGCGCGCCATTTTTAAAAGATGGCCAGATAGTTGTCCTTAACCCGGGAAGGACCTGCGGTGCCCTTGAGTTCCTGAAGGTACTCAGGGAAAACGGAAACCATACAAATGTAATTGTTTCTGAGGCGCAGACGTTCATCTATGCAAGCAGGGGTATGGGCCCTGCTACTGCAAAGATATTCAGGATAAAGCAGGCTATACCGGTAGCTGCTATTCCATCCTCCGGGACAGGCGAGGTGCTTGGGAAACTTAACCAGGCTTTTCCCGAATTTATAGCTGCTTCAGATGTCATCGAAACAAGTTTTAACAATATGGGTGCGGTATTCCATCCCTCAATAACAATACTTAATGCCAGCCGGATAGAATCCACCCTTGGTAATTTCCAGTTCTATATTGAAGGGGTAACACAGTCAGTTGCAAGGATACTTGAATCAGTGGATGAGGAAAGGGTAAAAGTGGCCGGCAGCCTAAAATGCGAAAACATCTACTCAGCTATTGACTGGCTTTCAATGGCATATAATGTTGTCGAGGACAGCCTTTTTGATGCAATACACAGCAATCCGGGTTATGTCGGGATAATGGCACCGCGCACCACCAATGTAAGGTATATAACCGAAGACGTACCCATGAGCCTTGT
>JAFGDA010000110.1 GCA_016932375.1 Actinomycetota bacterium
CCTGAATATATTAAAAAGGTGGTCTTCCTGCAGATATCTGTTCCCAGCAGGGTAAAAGTAAAAGAGTACATGGCATTAAAAAGGGAAATTGATGAACTCGTCGGCAAAATAAATGGAAGGTTTGGGGATGAATTATGGTCCCCGGTCAATTATTTATATAAGTCACTTCCTCAATCAAAACTCGCAGCTCTTTACAGGATATCCGATGTTTGTCTTGTAACACCGTTAAGGGATGGGATGAACCTGATAGCTAAAGAATATGCAAGCTGTAAATTTGACGAAAATGGTGTTCTTATTTTAAGTGAGTTTGCAGGAGCAGCCGAGGAAATGAAAAAATTTTCTATCCCGGTAAATCCTTTTGATATCGAGGAAGTTGCGGACAGTATCAAGAAAGCATTAAGAATGCATGCCAGCACAAGGAAGAAGCTAATGTCAGGTTTGAGGAAAATTGTCCGGGAGAATGATATATATGAATGGGCAAATAATTTTATAAGGTATTCAAGAAAAATATCCTAAAAGAACAAATAAGGTGATAAGGAGCTGAATTATCAAACATATTGCGGAGTATTTTGGGGAGTTATCCGGCATAATAAATGGAACAAGGCGTATTTTTCTATACATTGATTATGATGGCACGCTTGTAGGTTTTAAAAAAAATCCACTTGATGCAATACCTTCGGTAAAGGTAAAAAGATTGATAACCTCGCTTGCGGGTATCCAGGGCGTAATACTGACAATAGTATCAGGAAGGACCATCCAGAGTCTTTTAAGGTTTTTTGGTGATTTTGATAAAGAAGCAATAAACTGGTCAGGTGTTCATGGGGCACAGATAAAATATGCGGGGGAAGGTATTTTAATACCGGCGAGTGTAAAAAAAATAGTCCCTGTTATCGAAGAATTAAAGAAAAAGATTTTCCCTGTTATCCGCAATGTTCCATGCTATATACTTGAGGACAAGGGCTTCTCTTTCAGTATTCATTACAGAAAATGCAAAGGCGGGGATCTTGCATACCTGACGGAAATAGAATCAATATTAAGGGAAAATATAGAGGGCAGGCCGGCAGAAGTGATGATGATGAAAAAGGTAATTGAACTCAAACCGCAGGGTATAAACAAAGGAAAGGCTATCCGGTATATAGGGATAAAATATGGGAATGAGACCCCTTCGACAAATATCTGCATAGGGGATGATTTGACAGATGAATATATGTTTGAATCAAATGATACCGGAATCAACATAAAGGTGGGGGAGGACAGATACCCGGATTCGAATGCAGGATATTACCTGAAAAATGTAAGTGAGGTACATCAATTCCTCGAAGCAATTTATAATGCTTTAAAAAAATGATTTTTTTAAACAAACTTTCATGTTTAAAATAGTTGCAGGGAAATTTTAGAAAATTATAGAATATAAAATTCTGGATATTATCTTATATAAGACTGCAGTAAATCAAATAAAGCTGCAGTTATAAAAAATGCAAAAGGCCTGTCATTCAGTGTTTGGCCGGAAGGTTTATGGTGAAGGCAGTGCCTTTATCGGTTTCACTTTTTGCAGTAATTGAACCCCTGTGAATATCAACTATCCACTTGACTATAAAAAGCCCGAGCCCAAAGCCATCCCTTACCCTTGACCTGTCAACCCTGTAGAACCTTTCAAATATATGCGGCAGGTCTTCTTCAGGAATACCGATACCATTATCCTCTATAATTATTTTTATGTCCCCATCCTCCGGCATGGAAAATATTTTAATATAGCCGTCTTTTTTGCTGTATTTTATTGCATTGTCAATGAGGTTTACGAACATCCTGGTTATAAGTGTCTGGTCCGCTTTTATTTTAAGATCGTCTGCATAATCCATATACATCTTTACGCCTTTTTCTTCTGCTATTTTTTTAAAGTTTTTTACTACTTCTTCAATAATCACTTTAAGATCCAGGTTCTCAAGGTTTACACTGTACCTGCCGGACTCACTTCTTGAAAGCATAAGTAGTTGCGAGAACATATTGCTCATTTTACTGCATTCCTGTTGTATATTCTTTAGTGCGCTCCCGTATTTTTTTATTCCCGCTTTTCCCCTGAGGGCGTCTTCTGCCTGGCTGGAAATGACAGCTATGGGGGTTCTCAGCTCATGGGATACATCCGAAGCAAATTGTTTTTCCCTTTTAAATGAAGACTCAAGCATGTCGAGCATTTCATCGAAAGTCATGGCAAGTTTGCCGACCTCGTCTTCAATAACGGGGAATTTCAATCTGCGGGAAAGGTCGCCTTTTCCTATTTCCCTTGCAGTGCTTGTAATACGTGAAATAGGTGACAGCGCCCTGTTTGAGAGGAAAAGCCCTCCGGCAACAGCGATTATCATATAAATTGGCGTGACCGAGAACAGTATTATTCTTAAACGAAAGAGTGCGGTTTCAAACGACTGCAGGTCCCGGCTTCCCCTTACCCATGCAATAATTTCCTTATTATTGTATATGGCTTCGTCATAAATGATCCACCTGCTGTTATCCAGTTTGAGCTCCCGCAATTTAGAGAATGCAAGATCCAGCTTCGCTATCTCAATCTGTGATTCGCCTCCTGATATAACCACTCCGCTCGGGTTATAAACAGTAATGAATGTCCCGAGCGTCATGATACCGTAAAGCTCATTCAAATTAACATAGGGACCCTCGAATGTTATGGTGTTTGTAACCATGTTCATGTGGGCTTTAAGGAGGTTCTCTTCACTTTGTTTCAATGTCCTCGAGATTGTAATATATATGAAAAAATTGAATAGTATTAGCAATATCAGGAACAGCAACCCGTACCAGAGGGTCAATTTTATTCTTATGGGAAGTTTTTTCATTATTTATTTACCACCATATATACAAAATATAAATACTAAAGCTGTTCAGTATACTGCCTCACTATGAAAAGGATATAACGGGATACAGGAGAACCCAGCCTTTCCTATTTTTTACTGTCCATTATATACCCGCTTCCACGGATGGTATGAATGATTTTCTTTTTAAAGGGATGGTCTATTTTTCTTCTGAGATATCCTATGTAAACATCCACTATATTGGAGTTATATTCAAAATCATAATCCCAGACATGTTCAGCTATCTGGGACCTTGTTAGCAGCCTTCCCTTGTTTCTTAAAAGATATTCAAGTATTTCGAATTCCTTGGCAGTTAGCTCTATTTTTTTCCCACCCCTTGTAACAGTATGGCTTAAAAGATCGACAGTCAGGTCTTCTATGCCCAGTTCGGGCTGTTTATTATCACCTGTTCTCCTCAGGAGTGCACGGACCCTTGCACGGAGCTCATCAAAGGAGAAAGGTTTTACAAGATAATCATCTGCCCCTGAATCAAGTCCGCTAACCCTGTCCTCTATTGAATCCTTTGCCGTAAGGATTAATACGGGAGTCAG
>JAFGDA010000111.1 GCA_016932375.1 Actinomycetota bacterium
AATATCTTATACCTCTGCCCTATTATATTATTTTTAAAAGTCCCAAGGCAGTATTTTGAATATAATCCACACAGCGTCTCAAATCCTTTTCCGGTTTTGATTATATATGCCGGTTTGCCGCCACTAACCGAAAATGGTAAACGGTCTTTTTTACTGGAATCCTGCATTTCATTGCTTACAGTGGGGGCTTTGCTCAATAATTTCAATAAATTATAAGAAACAAATGGCATGTCTGAAGCAGTCACCAGGGAATAATGACAGGAAGAACCCGCAAGGCCAAGATAGATTCCCAGTATTGGCCCTATCCCACCGCATAACTTTCCGGGTCTCCTGTTACCAAATGTTTTTGAGATATTGCTTATACCGGTATTATTATAGATTTCTTCATCCAGGATCACTTTTATACCCGGAGCTTTTGCCATTCTTTTGAAAAAAAACCTGAAGTTTATTTCCGGGTTAGAGGCCTGCATCTTTTTAAAATCATATCTTTTCTCATATATGCTGATTTTATTTAATTCCGAACTGATAAAGGATTGGTTCTTTTTCGATGCGCTTATGATTATTTCATCACAGAAAAAACCCAGTTTGAAAACCTGGTCTATGAACAGGGGCACGCCGTTGTTTCTTATCTTTAATTTATTAAAACCAAACCTGCTGCTTTTACCGCCCGCAAGAATTATTCCAGTGGTGTCCATTATTGTAGTTTTACCCTTCATTACCCTATGATCCCCTGCTGGTTTCCTGTTCAAATAAATCGCAGAGCCCAAGCAGTCCTTCTTTTCTTTTCTGCCCGCTTACCGACAGGGCTGCTGCTCTTGCTTTTTTAAGATAGAAACTTAGTTTTTCGCGGGTACGGTCAAGAGCATCCGTTTTACGGAAAATATCAATTACTTCTTCCACATCACTTCTACTTATGACATCCTGCCTGAATATCCTGTTTATCCTGCTCCTGAAAAGCGGGTCTTTTAACGCGTATATAATTGGGAGCGTTACATTGCCCTGTTTAACATCATTTCCGGTAAGTTTGCCAATATTTACATCATTTTTCCTTGAATCAAGGTCCAGGAGGTCATCGTTTATCTGGAATGAAGTCCCAAGATATGCGCCAAACTTTCCCAATTTTGTAATTATAGCCTCGGATGAATTTGAAAGTATTCCGCCAAGTATGCAACTGAACCTGAACAGGGAAGACGTTTTTTCGCTTATTTTCTTAAAATACATCTTTTCCCCCTGTTTCAGGACTTTTTTGGTTTTTATCTGGTCAAATTCACCCTTTACCAGGTTTTGTGCGGCAGCGGAAACTTCTTTTAGGATACGGGGATTTTCATATTTATTTAGCATTGAAAAAGTGCATGTAAAAAGATAGTTGCCTGCATATTTTGCGGTATCCAGGTCAAATATACTGTGAATCGTTTCCCTCCCCCGCCTGAAACGTGCCTTGTCTATTATGTCATCGTGTATAAGTGAAGCGGTATGCAGAAGTTCTATGGAGGCTGCTGCCGGAAGAAGATAGTCCGTATCATAAAAATCGCCCATTGAGCATATAAAAAACAACGCCGGCCTTATTCTTTTCCCTCCGGCCATCAGGGTGTCTTCAACAGCCCGTCTCAGTATGCCTTCAAGACCTGCCGTGAATTCACCAAGATAACCCTCCAACCTGGCAATTTCATCGGCTATAAAGGAAAATTTTTTATTCTTGATGGCTTTCATTTAATAAAATATGCAAAAACTTTCATGATTAAAGCAATTTATAGTTGAAATCCGCAATCAGTCAATAACCAGTTTTCAACTAAAACTCTCCCTGATAGCGTTCAAGGATTCCTTAAGGCACCCGGTATCCAGTTCCGGTATCATATCATCCAGCTGCCTGTTAATAAAATTTATTTTACGCCTTAAAAATGTAAGGCCGCAGGATGATATTAATGGAGATTCCTTGATGGCGGTGTGGTAGTTTTCGATGTCTGTACAGGTAGCAAGAGCAACAATCAGGTCGGCGATCCTGAAAATGCCATCAGTTTTTACTCCGGTACGGCTGACCCTGAATATTTTATACCCTATATAAAAAGATTCCCTTAAAAGATAATTGGCCATAACAATAGCCTGCTTCTTTATATGGACGCCTGTTTTTTCATTCCCATCCTTTATTATACCCATAATCTTTTTATGTATATCAAGCCTGCCTTCATGAACATGTTTTAAGGAACTTAAAACATTCCTGAATATTTCATAATCATGGAACTGGAGAAAATATATTACAGCCCTCGAATAAAATATGTCACCAAAAAGAAGCTTCAGGGTATATTTTTTTTCAATCTTTTCCGGGATGCATCCTTTTTGTGAAAGCATTATATCTGCAGTATCAAAATTGTGAAAAGATATTCCAATGCCAAGCAGCTCAAGCCCTGTCAGAAGATAGGCCAGGTTATCATCTGAATCCGGTTGATGCCGCATATCCGCATCGTCCTGTACGAAGTCCTTCCACAGCATTACACTTTGCAGGTAAACAAGGCCCCGGTTGTAAAATTCTTCATTGTGAAATGGGAAAATACCTGAAATATAATTAATTTCCCGGTTAATTAATTTCTGGACCTGTTCTTTTATCCGTTTTTTATATTTAATTGAATTAATATTTACCACTTTTATCCCGGACATTCCAGCCTTAACTCCTGAAACTTTCATCCGGATTTCTATGTTATCCATATAATCTTTCCTGTCAAGTTTTCAAAAACAGAAATTCTACTTAATTTTATCAGGCTTTTAAGATAATATATTCATAAAATGAAAGAACGTCGGGAAAAGGCCAGGTATTACAAGCCCCTGAATTACAGGTTTTTTATTTATGCAGGCATACTTATTGCCCTCCTGCAGTTCTGGGCTTTAAAAAGTTTTTACAGGGAGCAGGTATTTAAAATTCCGGATGACTTATTCAAGTCGCAAAAAGAATACCCGCTGGATGAGCTTTTGCTGGATTTTGAAACCCTGCCCGGAGGGACTTCAGACTCCTGGGCTTTAAGCCAACAGGAACCATCTGAAATCCTTGAAACTGGGCAGGAGGAAGAAGGAACCCAATCATCGACAACAGAGGCTTTCAACCTCAACGAAACCCAGAAACAAATAGTGCTGGAATGCCTCAGCCTTCTCGAGGAAGACATACAATATGGCTATGAAGTTTTCCCGGACACCGGTTATCCAAACAATAACATATGGATCTCAACCGATGTCATCTCCATGGTACTTAACAAATGTGGGTATGATCTCATGGAGCTTATCTATAACGACATGTCAGTGCACAAGGAAGATTATCCCCTTGACATCAAGGGAAGAAAAGAGGCTGTAAAATACCTGGATTTCAGGGATGTCTTTTTCCAGGAACAATTTTTTAAGAGGAACGCCCTCGAGCTTACACTTGAGTATGAGCCCGGCCTTGCAGATAATAATATTCTCTGGCAGCCCGGCGATATTGTTTACTTTCAATTTGATCCTGATAACCCCTATAAGGATATGGGTGGATTCCTATCGCCTCACTCAAGTGAAAGCGGTACACCGCTTGTCATCATGATTTCTGCCGAACTGGGAAAGGTAAGCGAAGTTGACGTACTTCAGGAAT
>JAFGDA010000014.1 GCA_016932375.1 Actinomycetota bacterium
ATTGAATCCGGGTTTAAGGGTAAGATATTCCCGGTAAATCCAAAGTCACAGGAAATAGCAGGTATCAAATGCTATAAGTCCATACTTGACATAAATGAAAATGTAGATCTTGCAGTAATAGTAATACCGGCAAGGTTCGTGTCGGAGGTAATAGAACAGAGCGCTGAAAAGGGTGTAAAAAACATAATAATCATCTCAGCTGGTTTTAAAGAGACCGGAATAAAAGGCGCAATACTGGAAAGACGTATAATCCAGAAGGCAAAGGATTATAATATAAGAGTACTTGGTCCCAACTGCCTTGGGATGATAGATACCCAGTGCCCCATAAATGCTTCTTTTTCTGCAAATATGCCTTCGAGGGGAAAAATGAGTTTTATTTCACAATCAGGTGCACTCCTGACTTCGGTGCTTGATTGGTCAAGGAGCCTGCATATTGGATTCTCTAAAATAGTTTCCCTCGGGAATAAAGGTGATATTTCTGAAAACGACCTTATTGAATACTGGAAAGAAGATCCCGATACCGAAGTTATAAGTGCTTATATTGAGGGAGTAAAAGATGGAAAGGATTTCATAAGGGTATCATCCAGGGTATCAAAAGTTAAGCCAATCATAGTGGTAAAATCCGGAAATACCGATGCCGGGGCAAGAGCAGTATCATCCCATACCGGCACCCTTGCAGGTTCAAGCAAAGCCTATGAAGCCGCATTCAAACAGGCTGGTATTATTAGAGCGAGGACAATAAAAGAATTATTTAATTTCGGGAGAGCTTTTTCCTACCAGCCCTTACCTGAAGGGCGAAGGGTGGCTATTATTACCAATGCAGGGGGACCGGGGATTATGGCCACTGATGAATGCGAACTTAACAACATACAGCTCGCCTCGTTTGGGAAAGAGACTATCGAAAAATTAAGGTGCTCTCTCCCGGAAGCAGCTAACCTGTATAATCCTGTTGATGTGCTTGGGGATGCGCTGGCGGACCGTTACAGGTTTGCACTTGAGACAGTGATAAGTGATAAAAATGTTGATGCAGTAATAGTACTGCTTACACCCCAGGCCATGACACAGAGCCTTGAAACAGCAAGGGCAATAGTTGATGTAATCGCTGCCTCGGAAAAAAAGATACCAGTAGTAACAAGCTTTATGGGGGAAGAAGAAGTAAAAAAGGGAGTAAACTATCTTTTAAAGAAGGGTTTTCCAAATCTTGATATTCCAGAAGAAGCTGTACAGACATTAAAAGTAATGATGGACTATAATCAATGGCGTACCGAAAAAAGCCAGCCGCTAACGGAATTTGACGTTGATGAAACAATGGTAAGTGAAATATTCAAGCGCTGCAGGAATGAAGGAAGACTTGAACTCGGGGAGATGGAATCAAGGGGAATACTGGATGCATATGGCATTCCAATTCCTGAAGCAGAACTCTCGAGGGATATAGATGAAGCTGTGGAAATTGCAGCAATAATAGGGTATCCACTGGTGTTAAAAATAGTTTCCCCAAACATTTTGCATAAAACTGACGTCGGTGGTATAAAAGTAGGAATAGAGAATGAACAGGAGCTAAGGGATAATTACGACGAGATACATTTTCATGTAAAGAAGTATATGCCTGATGCCAATATAAGGGGAATCCTTGTACAGAAGATGATATCGGATAAAAAAGAGATTATAATAGGTGTTAGCGCAGACCCGCAGTTTGGTCCAATGATAATGTTCGGGTTGGGCGGTATATATGTCGAGGTCTTGAAAGATGTTTCGTTTAGGATAGCGCCAATAAGCAGGATGACTGCCCAGGAAATGATACGGGAGATTAAGACAATAAAATTACTGACGGGAACCAGGGGAGAGAAACCTTCAGATATTGACAGTATAGTGGATATCATGCTAAGGGTTTCCCAGCTGGTCACTGATTTTCCCGAAATAATGGAAATGGATATAAATCCCTTGTTTGTCAGAAAGCAGGGAGAAGGTTCGGTAGCTGGAGACGCAAGGATTAGGATAGGAGGTTAAAATGGTGCCCTTATTTTTTATATCAAACCAGCCCTTTTCAGGTAAGAGCTCATTGTGTGTGGGGGTTGGAAAGATTTTTCAGGAAAAAGGCCTCAAGGTCGGCTACATGAAACCGGTTGGCACTCTTCCCACAAGGGTAGGGGGTGTTGTGACTGATGAGGATGCACAGTATATTTCCAACATACTGGGAGTGAAAGACGAACTCCCTGATATATGTCCCATAGTGATTACACAGCATTGCAGCAGGGAAGGCCTCAGGGATGAAAACTTTTCGAAGGAATTTATAGATACCATAGAGCAGTCATATAGAAAAATTGAGAAAGGTAAAGATATTGTCATTCTTGAAGGAGCCAAAAGCATAGAAGATGGTTTTTTCCTCGGTATATCTGCAAGGGAAATATGTCATAAATTAAATGCAAGGATAGTTATGGTTTCGAGGTATAACCCTGAAATAGTGGACCAGGTCCTCCTTTGCAGTGAGTACCTGAACAAACATTTTGCAGGTTTAATAATAAACTGGGTACCGAGGAGCCAGATTGAATACCTTGAGGATTGTATTTTACCATATTTAAAAAAGAGGAAGATCAGGGTTTTTGGTTATGTGGTTTCCGATAAGATGTTATCTTCAGTAAGTGTCCGCGAAATGGCTGATTTTCTTGGCGGCCAGATAATCTGTGCGCAGGATAGGTCAGATGAACTTGTAGAGACTTTTATGGTAGGTGCGATGGGCCAGGACCAGGCACTGAAATTTTTTAGAAGGAAGGCAAACAAGGCAGTTATTACCGGCGGAGACAGGGCCGATGTACAGCTCGCAGCCCTTGAGACACCTACGAGGTGCCTCATACTCACAGGTAATTTCCAGCCGAGTACGATAGTACTCGGAAGGGCGGAAGAACTTGGAGTGCCGATGATTCTTGTTAATTATGACACCCTTACCGCAGTGGAAAAGGTAGGGGAAATAATCGGGCATGTAAGGTTCCATGAGATAAAGAAAATAGATAAGATAGTTGATGTGGTCAGGGAATATATAGATACCAACAAATTACTGGAGTTGTCTAAAAAATAGAAGAAAAACATTCAGGAAGATATTCAATAATAGTGGATGCCATGGGCGGTGATTATGCGCCTGTGGAAATAATCAGGGGTTGTCTTGAAGCTTCAGCGTCACAAAAAAGCAGGATAATTCTTGTTGGGAACAGGGAAAAGATAGAAAGTATAATCATATCTGAAGGGCATGATCCTGCCGGGATTGAAATAAAGGAAAGTTTCCAGGAAGTGGGGATGAATGAATCCCCATCAGAAGTTTTAAAATCAAAAAAAGAATCATCGATATATATAGGTTCCATGCTGGCTTCAGGTAAGACAGGCAGCGCTTTTCTTTCTGCAGGTAATACTGGAGCAGTAATGGCGTGTTCATTATTTAATATTAAACGCATACCGGGGGTGTTAAGGCCGGCGATTGCGGTAGTGGTTCCTTTATCTTCAGGAAAATTTATACTTATTGATGCAGGGGCTAATGCAGATTGCAAGCCTGCATATCTTGAACAGTTTGCATTAATGGGGAAAGTATACAGTGAAAACATACTGGGGGTCGGGAACCCTAAGGTAGCGCTCGCAAATATAGGTGCCGAAGAGAAAAAAGGAAGTGAGAGCGTAGTAAAAGCATTCAGGCTTCTTAAAGAAAACCGGAAAATAAATTTTACCGGGAACATCGAGGGAAGAGAAATGTTTGAAGGCCAGGCAGATGTAGTGGTTACCGACGGTTTTACCGGCAATATTATCCTGAAAGTAATAGAAGGCCTGGCAAAAATGTTCTTTGGACAGGTCAGGGAAGGATTAACTTCTTCTGCAATTACAAAACTTGCAGCTGTTATCATCAAAAAACCCCTGACTGCTATTAAAAGGAAGTTTGATTATGAGGAATATGGCGGTGCACAACTACTTGGGCTTAAAAGTCCTGTTATAATTTCACATGGAAGTTCAAAGGCAAAGGCGATAAAAAATGCAATTCGAGTGGCAGGGGAAGCGCTGGATTCCGGCCTGGTAGGAAAAATAATGGATGAAAT
>JAFGDA010000015.1 GCA_016932375.1 Actinomycetota bacterium
GGAGTATATGGTGAAATAGTCGATCATCCCTTCAGGCATGCGAAAGATATCGATGATATTAAAAAGTTTAAGTTCTATGACGCTTATGACCCGGCAAGAGTTGAAGGCCTTAAGGAGAGGGTCGAATACCTGTATAATGAAACTGATTATGCAATAGTTGCTGCCGGGGCAGTGGGGGGACTGCTTGAAACCTGTAACTGGTTAAGGGGGTTTGACCAGTTTCCGGTTGACCTGATGCTTGATAAAAAGTTTGCCCACGCCCTGCTTGATAAGCTTTCAACATATTACATAGAGCTTATGGATGCATTTTTAAATATTGTGGCACCATATGTCCAGATGGTAGAAATGGCTGATGACGTGGCAATGCAGGAGAATCTTTTCATATCACCCGAATTATACAGGGAGATGATTTTACCCTATTACAAAAAAGAACTTGACTTTGTAAAGTCAAGAACAGGCGCAAAAATATTCCACCACTCCTGCGGCTCAACAGTAAAGGCAGGGGGTTTTTTGATAGAGGCGGGAATTGATATATTAAACTCCTTGCAGCCGAGAGCCAGGGGCATGGACACAACTTACATGAAAGATAATTTTGGGGACAGGCTCAGTTTTCATGGCGGGGTGGATATACAGTGGGTTATGCCGTACGGAAGCCCTGTAGATGTGGAAAATGAGGCAAAGAGAAGGATAGCAATATATGCGCCCGGGGGCGGCTATATATTTTGCGGTGCACATGACATACTGGATGATGTGCCTCCCGAAAATGTAATAGCTCTTTATAAGGCTGCAGAAAAGTGGGGTAATTACCCGCTTGGTGAAGAATTAATAAAACTGAGGGAAACCATTCCAGAAGAATAGTCCTGTAAGAGAAAGTCCGCCATATTTTATGATTAAAATAAACCAGGTTATAACCTGCCCCGATTTACATATTAAGGATTCACCCCGTTTTTTGTAAAAGCCCCAGGCTGTTGGGGGAACCTTAAGGAAAAAAAGCGGGCTGCAATTCTTTATGAAAATAATTCAGCAAGTTCCATCTTTAGCAACCCGGATATAATCAATTAATATAAAACTCCCTGCTGGTATAGTTTATTGCCAGGAATTATTAAGATAACCTTTAAAAATATTGCCTGAAGGGAATTTTATAGAAGCGATTATATGTTTAATATCATAAAATGTTTTATAATATTAGCTGTTGAGCCAGGATTGATAGCAGAGGCTTTTTTATTTAAAAGACCTGTACCGGGAAACCGGCCCTTAAATGAAAAAAATTGGTTTTGATAATGAAAAATACCTGAGGGAACAAAATTCCGCAATCCTTGAAAGGGTAAAAAAGTTTGGTGACAGGCTTTACCTGGAATTCGGGGGAAAACTTTGTTTTGATTACCATGCTGCCCGGGTACTGCCAGGGTATGATCCAAATGTAAAGATCCGCCTCCTCCAGTCCCTTAAAGACAAGGTAGATATCATACTCTGCATATACGCAGGTGATATAGAAAAAGGAAGGGTCCGGGGGGATTTCGGGATAACCTACGATGCAGCTACATTGAAGTTGATTGACGATCTCCGTAAGTGGGGGCTTGATATCCTTGCAGTTGTCATCACCCGTTTTACAGGGCAGGATTCTGCAGTTATTTTCAAGAACAGGCTGGAAGCGCGTGGAGTGAAAGTGTATGTTCATCGCCCCATAGAAGACTATCCCTCAGATGCCGATTTAATATGCAGCGAGAAGGGTTTCGGGAAAAATGAATATATAGAGACAGGGAAACCGGTAATTGTGGTGACAGCTCCGGGCCCCAATAGCGGCAAGCTTTCAACGTGCCTTTCACAGCTCTACCATGATCACAGGAAGGGGATAAACTCTGGTTATGCAAAATTTGAGACTTTTCCCATATGGAACCTGCCTCTCAAACACCCTGTGAATGTTGCATACGAAGCCGCAACAGCAGATATACAGGACTTTAACATGATAGACCCGTTCCACCTGGCTGCATATAACCAGGCTGCAGTAAATTATAACCGTGATGTGGACAGCTTCCCCATTTTAAGGATTATATTAAACAGGATCATGGACGGAAAAGCCAGTGGCCAGGTCATGTATAATTCGCCGACCGATATGGGTGTCAACCGCGCAGGTTTTGGTATTACTGATGACGGGGTTGTGCGGGAGGCTTCAAAACAGGAATTAATAAGGAGGTTTTTCCGGTATAATACCGAATATATCATGGGCGTTGAAAAAAAGGAGACCGTTGACCGGGTTGTTAAGCTGATGGAGGAGCTTGAAGTAAAGGTAAACGAAAGAAAAGTGGTTGAAATTGCCCGCAAAAGTGCAGAGGAAGCAGAAGCAACCGGAAAGGGTAATGCCGGGATATTCTGCGGGGCGGCGATAGAACTTGAAGACGGTCGCGTGGTCACGGGAAAAAATTCAAAGCTGATGCATGCCTCTTCAAGCCTGGTCCTGAATGCAATAAAGGTGCTCGCAAACATACCTGATGAGATTTTCCTTCTTGCTCCGGAGGCAATCAGCCAGATAACAAAATTAAAAAAAGGCATATTTAATGCCCATTCAGAGAGCATTGACCTCGAAGAAGCCCTTATAGCACTTTCCATAAGCGCATCAGGTAATGGTAACGCAGAACTTGCAATGAATCAGCTAATTTGCCTCAAGGGCTGCGAAATGCATATGACCCACATACCTACACCGGGTGATGAGGTGGGACTAAAGCGTCTTGGGGTGAACCTGACTACAGATGGAAAATTTTCCTCATACAACCTGTTCATGTCCAAATAGTTTGAATCAGGAAAAAATAGCGGAATATCTAAAAAAATATTAGAATACTTGAAAATACCCCGGCTTTTTGGAGATTATATATAGTAAGGAAAATAAAAGGAGTACACAAGATGACAGGGATAAATATAAATGACCTTCTTTCAAAAAGGGTGCTGGAGCTTGAAGAAAGCCCAACTTTTGCGCTGGAAAATAAAGTTAATGCAATGGATTCGGAATTGAAGAAGCAGGGGGACTTTGTTGTAAGATTTGGTATAGGCCAGCCCGATTTTAACACGCCGGAAAATATAAAGGAAGCAGCCAAAAAAGCCATTGACGAAAACCAGACAAAATATACAGCTGCTGCCGGGATAGGTGAGCTTAAACAGGCAATAGTGAAAAAATTCAAAAGGGACAATAATCTTGACTACGAACCCGGAAACATACTTGCAGGGATAGGGGCCAAGCAGGTGCTGGACACAATAATAAGGGCATTTGTCAATCCTGGTGAGGGCGTTATTGTCCCGAGACCATACTGGGTAAGCTACACGCAGCAGGTAATATTGTCAGGAGGGGTGCCCCTTGAAGTGAATTTCAGGGACGACCTGAAAATGGACACCGGCCATTTAAAAAGCGTAATAGGTAGTTTCAATGGACGGATAAAGCTCATAATAATAAACAGCCCCAATAATCCTACGGGTGTTGTCTATTCGAGGAGCGAGCTTGAAGAAATAGGGGAAATCTGCCTTGAAAATGGGATATACATAATTTCCGATGAAGTATATGAGAAATTTATATATGGTGATGCTGTGCATTACAGCATGGCATCTTTCAGCAGGGAGCTGAAAGATATAACCATAACTGTCAATGCCGTATCCAAGACATATGCCATGACTGGATGGAGGATCGGATATTGTGCCGCTGACGGGAATATAATAAAACAGATGTCAAAGATACAGGGACAGTCTCCTTCGAACCCGTGCAGCATTGCACAGTGGGCTGCAGTAGAAGCCATTGACGGGGATCAGGGAAGCGTGGAGCTTATGCGAAGGGAGTATGAGAAGCGCAGGGATTATATATATGGAAGGATAAAGGATATAAGTGGCGTGGAATGTAGCCTTCCAGGAGGTGCTTTTTATTTATTTCCAGAGGTGTCCGGACTTTATGGCGGTGCCATAAGGAATTCCATGGACTTTTCCAACCAGCTCCTTGAAAAAGCAAGGGTGGCGGTCGTTCCCGGAATTGCCTTTGGAGATGATGATTATATCAGGATAAGTTATGCAGCTTCCATGGAAAAGATCTCCGCGGGCATGGACAGGTTTCAAAAATTCTGCCTGGGTCTGTAATTTCATTTTATGGATCTTAACTATTATTCGCAGTCCTTCTTGATTCACTTGCAAGAAGAGGTGAAACCGCTTAGGAAAATTATCATTATGAGGGAAATATTTTATAAATCGAATCAGTGGAGATGATTTTATGATTGGCAGAAAGGTCAGTTTCTATAGTTCAGGTTCGAAGATATCAGCAATTTTTAATTTACCTGAAAATTTCAATAAGGGTAAATTACCCTGTGTGATTTTTGCGCATGGATATGCAAGCTATAAAGATGAGTTTGGCGGATTTATAAAACTTGCGGAAATGTTTTGCAATGATGGTTTTGCAGTACTGAGGTTTGATTTTCGCGGTTGCGGTGACAGTGTGGATAAAAATAAAAAGGGGAAAATGCTTTGTGCAAGTGAATGGCCTGAAGATATTTATAACGCTTTTGTGTTTGTTTCAAGCATGGATTTTATTGATATTGAAAAAATCTCTATTCTTGGTGTCAGTATGGGCGGGGCAACAGTACTGGCTGCACTGAGGTTTATCAATAATTTAAGATCCGCTGTTGTTCTTTGCCCTGTTTCAAATGGCTATAGCTGGTTAAAGGAACTCTGGATGAAAAAAACAGGCTTGAAATCCTGGATGGAATTTAATGAAAAAATTGTTGCAGAAAGGGAAAAAAGGGTGCTTAAAAACATTGATAATTTTATCAATGTCGAAGAGGCACTTGCATATAATGAAAAGGATTCGGAATTATTCAGGGAACTTGTTAAAAATTATCCGCAAATGTCTCCCGCTGCCAGTTTTTCATCCATAGAGGAGATTATTTTTAAGGTTAATCCTTTAGATTATATAAAACTGTTCAAAGATCATAGAATACTTTTCGTTCACGGGACGAATGATACTGCAGTACCCTTCAAAGGCACGGAGAGAATGTATGAAAATTATAAAGGGGAAAAACATCTAATGCTTCTTGAAGGCCGTTCGCATGCCCTCATTCTTGAGGAAGGTTGTGAGACATATTTAAAGGAAATAATTAAATGGATAGAAAAAAAATAGAAAGGGGAAGCCTGCATATGAATACGGGGGCTATTAATAGTGTGCAATTAAGGCAAAGCCCGGGGAATTATAATTATTTTAATGAAACTTTAAGTGATTTGAAGATTGACATGCCAGATATATTATGTTTATAGTAGGTAAACTTTATAAATATTTAACAGGTGAAAATTAATCATGGATATTAAAAAAGAGGCATCAATCCCCGGTTGCCAGATAGAAAAAATAAAAGAAATATACAAAAAATCCGGGATATATATAAGGCCGGATGAATTTGAAAAAATGGAAATAACCGATTTCGGGCTGGGTGATTTTTTCTCTATTGGGCTTGGAGTGATAATTTATGTAAATACCGAAAGGGTTTGTGCCAAGGAACTGGCAATGACCCCCTACCAGATATGCCCGCAGCATAAGCACCCCCATATAGAAGGCAGGCCGGGAAAGGAAGAAACTTTCAGGTGCAGATGGGGAGAAGTGTATCTGTATGTTGAAGGGGAAGCAAGTAAAGACATCAAAGGAATAATTCCGGATAAATATTTACAAAAATTCAGTGTTTTTCATGAGATCCTGCTTAAACCGGGGGATCAATACACATTGCAGCCGGATACGTGGCACTGGTTCGAGGGCGGGCCGGAAGGCGCGGTACTGTCAGAATTTTCGACTCACAGTTTTGATGAAGGTGATATTTTTTATGATGAAGATATAGAAAGAATGGCGGTGGATAACTAAGTGATTTCACAAAGAAGAAATTATGGATGCAGGATCAATGATGAACTTTTATACAAGGGTTTAAAAACAGTAGTAATGGAAAATGAAATTTTAAGGCTGTCAATCCTTGTGGGAAAAGGCACCGATATACTCGAGCTCCTTTACAAGCCCGAAGATATAGACTTTATGTGGTCAGCGCCATGTGATTTTAAAGAGGGTGAGCTGAACAGGAAAGATTTTCTGGAAAGCTACCTTGGAGGATGGCAGGAGATTGTACCCAACGGCGGACCGGGCTGTGTTTACAGGGGGGCTGTGTTTGAGCAGCATGGTGAAACACCTCAGTTATGCTGGGATCATGAGATAATAGAAGACAGTCCTGGAAAGATTTCTGTAAGGTTTTCTACCAGGTTAAAAAAACTTTCGCTTGAGATTGAAAAAATAATCACGATGGTTTCCAACTCCCCTGTAGTTACCCTGAAAGAAAAATTACTAAATACAGGCAAAGAGACAGTGGATTTTATGTGGGGTCACCACCCCTGCTTTGGGGAGCCATTTTTATCGGAAGATTGCATTATTAATTTTAAAGCCGGCGAGATAGTATCCAATATTGAACCGATATCCGGCAACCCGTTTGTAGCTGCCAATGCAAAAGGTACACTTAAAGAGTTCCCGGGATTGGATGGAAGCAAGGTGGACCTTTCAAGGGTCCCGGGCAGGGATGCCAGGGTCTGTGACCTTCTTTATGTAACGGAACTCCTGGAAAACTGGTTCTCAATATTGAATATTAAAAAAAGGACCGGTATAGGGTTTGTATTTGATCCTTCTGTTTTCAGGTACCTCTGGCTCTGGCTATCATATGGAGGCAGCAACGGCTATCCATGGTACGGCAAGACTTATAACCTGGCCATAGAGCCCTGGTCATCATGGCCCGGAAGGGGCCTTCTTGAAGCCATCAAGAATAAAACCAGTTTAGAAATCAAACCCGGCGAAGAACTGAATTCATGGTTGAAAGTGGTTGTTTTTAAAAAGGACCGGGAAGTAACAAAGATAAACGACAATTGCAAAGTCATGTAAATCAGTTAGCTTCCCCGATAAAGTTTATTAAAAAATATACGATTTTAAATACTGATATTCCAAATTAACCTTAAAATATGCCTTATAATAATATTGCTTTTTAAACGTATCTATTGTAATATTTTAATCATAATATTCAATTATTAACGGAGTATCAAATGAGTCCAAAAACAACCTTTATCATAAAAGAAGAAATAATAACACAGGTAAAAGAAGCTGTCAGCGAAGGCTGGTATAATTCGATGACTTCTTTTGTGGAAAGTTCGTTAAAAAAAGAGGTTGAACGCATTAAAAAGGAAAAGATAAAGGGAAAACTTTTAAAGGCAAGCAAGGATCCTCTTTTTCTTTCAGATATCAAAAAGATAGAAGATGATTTCAAATACGCGGATTTCGAATAAGGAATAAAGACAATCATGAATTATAAATGGAAAATTTTTCTGGCTGACTTAAACCCTGTTACAGGCTCTGAGCAGAAAGGTAAAAGGCCGGTGCTTATTGTAAGTGATGATGACTACAGTAGCCTGATGCCACTTGTAACAATTCTGCCTGTAACATCACTAAAGCCGGGGAGGGAAATTTACCCTAATGAAGTGCTGGTAGAAAAACAATTTAAGGGAGAGTCAGGTTTGATAAAAGACTCTGTAGTTCTTGCCCACCAGATAAGGACAATTTCAAAGAAAAGATTGATAAATAAACTGGGTACCATAAATAATACCGCATTGAAGCAGAATATCGATGAGGCTTTAAGGATTCACCTGAATTTATAAAATTGTCAACTTTATCGTGTGTAACTTCGACCCTGGGTAAAAAACTTAACATTAATATAATTTGAATGATTATAAGTTGTAAATAGCAATTGGAAGATATTAATAACATAAATTGTGATATCTCAATAAAAAAGTACCGGTTACTGCTTTGCGGACTGGTGACAGGTATAGTTTTTGATGTATTTTTTTATAATAAGACTCTTGGAATCTCGTACCCCGTATTTATATTACTGATCCTGACGATAACTGTTTTTATATTCTTTAAAGCTCATGACAGGCTGGAAAACAGGACCTGGATCTGGGCGGCGCCAATATTGATACTTTCAATTACATTTGCCATATATTCCAATCAGGTATTGAAGGTTCTGAATTCCATAATCATCCCTTACCTGGTGATTATGATGATATCGCTGGTCTCTGCAACCAACAGGGCAGAATGGTCCGATATCAGGTTTTTAGCCGACTTTTTTAAGAGGGTGTTTACCCCTTTCAGATATATCCATATGCCATTTATCACTTTTTCCAGGATGCAGGACAGGGGCGGTGAAAATAAAAAAAGGATATTTCCCAGGGTAGCAATAGGGGTACTTATATCAATTCCCATACTTGCCATTATAATATGGCTTCTTTCTTCAGCCGATATTGTGTTTAAAGACCTCTTTATAAACATTCCTGTCTCGAATATAGTAAGGCACTTTTTCCTGGTGCTTGCGGTAACCGTCTATACCATAAGTTTTTTCTGGGCGCTGGTCGGTTCATATGGTGGGAAGGAAAGACCGGGATACGAAAAGATAAACTGGAAAAGGTTTCTTGACCCTGTAATACTGATGACCCTGCTGGGCCTTTTAAATATTGTATTCTGTGTCTTTTCTATCATACAGTTCAAATACCTGTTCGGGGGCGAGTCATATATCCTGCCTTCTGCTTTTACTTATGCAGAATATGCAAGAAGGGGTTTTTTTGAACTGGTGGCAGTAGCAGTTATTAATTTCCTTATCATCCTCATAACTGTCTCATTCTTAAAAAAAGAGGGCAAGAAGGCTGATATTGCCATTAAAATACTGCTTTCACTGCTGGCAGGCTTCACCTTTGTGATGCTGGCATCGGCTTTCTACAGGATGCTTGTTTATGAGAAGGCTTACGGTTTTACCTACCTGAGGATATTTGTGCAGGCATTTATGGTGCTGTTATTTTTTCTTTTTATCATAAATATAGTATTTATCTGGTATGAAAGATTGCCGATAATTAAGGCTTACTTCATAACAACCCTTGCAGTTTATATTGCATTAAATTTTGCCAATGTCGATATCATCATAGCCAGCAACAATATACAAAGGTATGATGAAACAGGCGAGCTGGATATGGAGTACCTGAAAGATCTGTCCTGTGATGCCATACCCGAAATGGAGGAGCTGCTCGAAGACGGGAAAGTTAGAGATGAGGTACTGGAATATTTTAAGCAGAAAAAAACTGAGCTTCAGGAACAGGATGGGTGGCAGAGCCTTAATTATTCCAGGGCCAGGGCATCTGCTGTAATAGGAAGATATGTAAAATAATGATTATGCAGTCCATATGATGATTTTGCTCGAAATGATTATACTCTTTTTTGTTTGCACGGGAATACCAGATAACGGATGAACTTTTAAATATAATTACTGTAATAGCTAAAACTGCCGGAAAATAAAGGATGGGATATATCAGATCCCATCAGCTTAAAGTGCCAGATGCATTAATTGCTGCGACTGCAAAAATCAATAGAGTGTTGATGGTAACTAAAATACTATGCATTCCCAATGGATGATATTATTAATATAAGGTCTTATTAATATTGAAAAACAATAAAAAATAAACTAATAGAAGGAAAATTTTGTAATTTTAGACTATTTAAACTCTTGTAATTCTTACATCGCTTTTAGAAAACTTTGTGTAAATTTCATCGTTTAACCCATTGTCGGTGATTATCTCATCAACTTTATTGAGAAGTCCAATTTTTATAAACGCACTCTTACAGAATTTCGAATGATCCATTGGTGCAATCACTTTTTCAGAGGCATTAAAAATAGCTTTTATGACCTGTGCTTCCTCTTCATTAGTTGTCATAAAGCCATCATCAATATTTAAAGCTATAACGCCGATGAAAGATATATTTATCGTAATATCCCTGAAGAAATCCTGGGTATAATTACCGGTAAAAAGGTTTGAGACAACCTGCAATTTCCCTCCCGGACAGTATATTTCAAAATTTGTGTTTCTGTTTATAGTTTCTATCCAGAGATAGTCAAGTATTGGGGGAAAGCAGGTTATTATTTTAAGGTTTCTTTTTGAGCTTAAATTTTTTGCAATCTCAAGGCAGGTTGTGCCGCCCTGAAGCAATATAGTAGAACCGTCTTTAATTCTTTTAGCACACTCAGCTGCAATATGCCTTTTTTCTTTCTGCATTTTTGTGATTTGTTTTAAATAATGTATTTCAGATATCTGGTCACTTCGTTTTGCAGCTCCGCCATAAGTTTTATCAATAAGACCTCTTTTTTCCAGGATTTCAAGGTCGCGCCTGATTGTTATCTCTGATACATTGAATTGTTCTTTTAATTCAGGAATTGAAATGGAATTTTTAGCTTTTACCAGTTCGATTATCTGGTTTCTTCTATTTTCAGGTATCATAGCAATATTAATCTTCTATATTATTATTTTGCATGATTTTACCACTTACAGTAGAAAAAAAAAACCTTTTTTTGATAAACTATTGACTTTATTATGTAAAATTAATAAAATATACAACAGTTTATCATTAATACTATAGAAATGATTATAGACAGCCATACACATATATTCCCATTCGGTTTTATTACTAAAGACATTGGAGACTGGTTTAAAAATACTTATGGTTTAAAAGATTCCAGTTTTGGGCCAGATGAACTGTTAAAAGAAATGGATAAAAATAGAGTTGAAAAAAGCATAGTGCTCCCGGTGATTAAGGAAAACGAGTTTGAAGAAATTAATGATTATATGTGTAAGGTACAGCAAAAATGGCCGGAAAGATTTATCTGCTTTGGAACCATAAACCCCCAGGAAACTTCACTATGTTTAAAAGAGTTAAAGAGAATGAAAACTAAGCTTGGATTAAAAGGTATAAAGCTGCATCCCACATTACAGGCTTTTTACCCAAATGACAGAAATATGTTTAAAATCTATGAACTTGCTGAAAAACTCGAACTTCCGATTTTGTTTCACTCCGGTTTTGGTGGTCTTGTTAAATTAACAGATAAATATTCACAGCCTATTTACCTGGATGAAATTGCATGCAGTTTCAATGAGCTGAAGATAATAATCGCCCATGGAGGAAGGTATTTTTATGAGGAGACAGCCATGCTGCTGAGAAAACATAAAAATGTTTTTACGGAAATATCCACAAACTTGCCAAAAAACACAGAAAATGAAAGTTATAAAAACATTTTACTGATTGAACTTTTAAAGAAAATA
>JAFGDA010000016.1 GCA_016932375.1 Actinomycetota bacterium
CCAAAATTAAGGGCTATCAGGGCTGCAATAGCAATACCTGCAAGAGCAGAAGAAATAATTATTGCAAGCTTTTTCTTCAGGGTCAGGGGTGCATTACTTTTTGCAGGTTTTCTTTCCCGGACCCGCCTTTCACTTTTTTCCTTTCCCGGGACCTTCTCTTTCCTGTCTTCCCTCCTGGCATGTTTCATTTCGTATCTCATTGAAACAACCTTTTAAAATATTAATACCGGGCTAATGGAATAGACAGTAAAACCGTAAACCTGGTTAATCACAAAAATTTTCCTAATTTTTCTTAAGGGGTCTCCACCATTCCTCGTGGTCCATATACCACTTTACCGTCTTTTCAAGCGCTGTCTCGAAATCATTTTCCGGCTGCCAGCCCAGCTCTTTTTTTATCCTTGCGCTGTCTATCGAATAGCGGCGGTCATGTCCGGGCCTGTCTGCAACAGGCATTATCATTTCCTCTCTCCTGCCTGTAAGCTCAAGTATCTTTTTTGTTATCCAGACATTGGGCTTTTCATTTCCTGAACCAATATTATATACTTCACCGATCCTGCCCCCGTGGAGGACGGCATCAAGGGCCCTGCAGTTATCCTCAACATATATCCAGTCCCTTACATTAAGGCCATCCCCGTAAAGCGGAACCTTCTCATTGTCCATCAGGTTAGTAACAAAAAGAGGTATAAGCTTTTCGGGATACTGGTATGGACCGAAATTGTTGGAGGTCCTGGTTATAAGGACCGGGGTGCCGTATGTCTTGAAAAACGACCTTACTATCATCTCAGCCCCTGCCTTGGAAGCGGAGTAGGGGCTGTTTGGCTTGAGCGGGTCTTCCTCCTTAAATGAGCCTTTCTCGATGGAGCCGTATACTTCATCGGTGCTTATCTGCAGAAAGACCCTGCACCTGCTTTCTTTTGCTGCATCAAGCAGGACAAAGGTTCCGTATACATCGGTCTGGATAAATATTCCCGGGTCCTGGATTGAACGGTCAACATGGGACTCGGCGGCAAAATTTATAACAGCATCTATGCGGTTCGATTTGAATATTTCATTTACCAGGCTCCTGTCTGAAATATCCCCCTTTATGAAATAATATTCGGGGCTGCTCTCAATATCTTTAAGGTTTTCAGGATTTCCTGCATACGTAAGCTTGTCAAGATTGATTACCCTGTATCCGGGATACTTTTTCATTATATAGTGTATGAAGTTGCTGCCTATGAACCCGGCCCCGCCTGTCACAAGCAGTGTTTCAAATTTCCTGATTTCCAATATGTTCTCCTCATGGTCATATTTTCTACCGGTTGAATTATCCGTCTTTTCTTTCCCAGTTATAGGGGATATTCGGGCTGTGGGGATCTTCCCTGAATTCATCAGGTTCCTTGTAATCATACAACTGGGTGGGGACATTTATGCATATTGCCTCAGTTTCGCTTATGCACTTGAACCCGTGAAATACTAATAAAGGTATCTGTAGAAGCATCGGGTTATGCTCCCCCATAAAGAATTCATTTACTTCCTTATAGGTTGGGGACCCTTTCCTGCTGTCATAGAGCACTACCTTCATCATCCCTTTTACAACTACGAAATTATCGACCTGCTTTTTATGGTAATGCCAGCCCTTTACCACTCCGGGATAGGCCGTGGTCATATATATCTGGCCGAATTTTATGAACAGGTCATCATCCGAACGAAGCATTTCCATGAGCCTGCCCCTCTCATCAGGAATGACTTTCAGTTTTTTAATTTTTACACCGTCTATCAAGATTGCTCCTCCCTGGATTTTAAAATATTGATTATTTACTAACTGCCGGTCCCTGTGCCTGTGCCGGTCCCTATGCCTGAATAATTGAACCCGATTTCCTGGAGTTTTTCCCTGTCTAAAACATTCCTTCCGTCTATGATATTCGGGCCCGACATGATATTTTTAAGTCTTTCAAAATCAAGGGAAATGAATTCATCCCATTCCGTAACGAGCACCATGAGGTCCGCCCTTTCCAGGGCCCCGTAAGGGTCAACTGCCATTATTGCTCCCGGGTCGAGGCCCTCCGGATAGTCTTTTATCACCGGGTCATAAACCCTTACCTCGGCTCCAAGCTCAAGGAATTTATTTATTATAGTTATGGAGGGAGCCTCCCTTGTGTCATTTGTGTTTGGTTTGAAAGAAAGGCCAAGGACACCGATTATCTTATCATCTATGATCCCTAAGAAATCCATCGCCTTCTGGATTACCTTGAACCTCTGCTGGTTATTTACCTGGATGACAGCATTAAGTATGCCGGCTGGTGAGCCGTATTCCTCTGCGGTATATGAGAGGGCTCTTACGTCTTTGGGAAAGCATGACCCGCCCCAGCCTATTCCGGCCTGCATGAATCTCGGACCGATCCTTGCGTCAAGTCCCATCCCGTATGTGACATCCAGTATATTTGCCCCCAGCCTTTCGCATACGTTGGCAATCTCATTTATGAAGGAAATCTTTGTGGCAAGGAATGCATTGGAGGCATATTTGATAAACTCGGAGCTTACGGAATCCGTTATAACAACCGGCACCTTTTCTTTCCTGTGGCTGTTATTTTTAGCGTATTCAAAATCCTGTTCTATTATTGGCCGGTAGAGTTTCTTCATTATGTCAATGGCCTTCTGGCTTCCTGAACCGATGACTATCCTTTCCGGGAAAAATGCATCCTTTACAGCCTCTCCCTCTTTGAGGAATTCCGGGTTCGATACTATATCGAAATCAAAGCCTTCGTTTTCCGGGTTGGTATTTTCATTTATTATCTTCTTTATCCTTTTTGCCGTTCCTATGGGAACGGTGCTCTTGTTAAGGATTATCTTGTACCCGTTAAGGGACTTCCCTATTTCCCTTGCCACCTCATCGATTGCGGAAAGGTCCGGCTTGCCTGACGGAAGCGGAGGTGTCCCGACACAGATGAAAATAATTTCGCTCTCCCTTATTGCGGCGCTAATATCATCTGTAAAAGAGAGATTGCCGCTTTCCAGGTTTTTTGCCAGCAATTCCTCAAGGCCCTCTTCATATATATGCACTTTGCCCCCGCGGAGCTGCGAAACTTTTCTATCGTCATTATCAACACACAGCACCCTGTTGCCAATCTCGGAAAGGCATACGCCTGTCACAAGACCGACATAACCTGTCCCTATAACGCAAACTTTCATTATTATACCCATTCCTTTTTTATACACATTCCCTTAACCTGGTCCAAAGGTACAGAATGATATGACCCGGTATTTTGCAGCACCTTTATAGGTGCCTTTTACAGACGTAATAAATTATATTATCAATAATCACATTTTCCTACAAATAATTTAATGTTACAGGGGTATACATTATTTTAAAATGTTTAAGATTTTTTTAAGAAATAATGGTATATGCTTAAGTCTATTTAAAATCTTTTCATTAAATTAGTATAATATGCCACAGCTACATTATATCAGGCTTTCTTTAAAGTGATTGTAGAGCCATCAGAACATATAAAAGGTGCGCTCCTGAGCAGTGAAAAAGGATCCTCCAACCAGGTGGTAGTCGAAGTGATGGCTGGAAGGTGAAATAATCCTGAGCTGGATTATATACAAAACTAAGGATGGTACAAAGGGAAAGATGTTTAAAAAAAGAGACCTTGTAATAATCATAATACTTGTAGCCTTAACTTTAGCAGCAGCTGCCTTCCTTGTATCCTACCGAACCTCATTTTCCGTGGGAGGGGTAGCAGCCACAATAGATAATACAAACAATACCATATTCGTATCCCTCCCCGAAGGCTCGGGTACCGAACAGGAAATTACCTTTAACTTCCCATATGAGGCGGGCTACATTTACATAAGCAGGATACGACAGGAAACAGGAAGTAAAGAGGTGCAAACCCTGGAAAGTACCACCGGGCCAGGTGACAGTGGCACAACTTCATCCAGCCGGAAAGATACAGGACAATCAGGTTTGGAAGGTACACAACCAGGCCAGGATGGCACAACCGCATCCAGCAGTGACTTCGCAGGGGAAAAATACACCGCAGGCATTGATGATGAGCACGCAGTAAGGATTTCAAGCGGCCAGTCCTTTGATTTTGGAAGCTTCATATCCCACTGCAAAATAGAAACAGCCTCTGGTGAAAAATATGACCTCTGGGTAACCACAGGAAACATCCCCATAATCACGATTGAGGCCGGAAAGAATATCCCTGATGAACCAAAGGTGGACTGCACCCTTGATGTACTTTCCCCAAACCCCTCAAACCTGACAGCAGGAATTGAGGGAGAAATAGAGCTAACCGGTGTATCGGGTGATATCCCAAAAAGCTCATACAGCTTTAACATAAAAGAAGACCCCATAATGGGAGATACCCCATCCATCCCTGACTTTTCCCCTTCAAAAAGATTCAGCCTTTCAGCTTCATATACAGACCCGTCTATTATAAGGGAAAAACTTGCAGCGGACATATTCGGCCTTATGTCTGAAGACAATACCGCCCCTGATTCCGGCTATGTTGAGCTATACCTGAACGGGAAGTACCAGGGACTGTACCTTCTCTCAAGGAGGGTTGACAGGGATATGTTTTCAATCCCAAATTATGACCCCGAAAATGACTTTCCCGGTGTGATATATGAGGCAGCCCGCAGGGAAGCGGATTTCAAGATGGGCCCTGAAGGCTTTTCCCAGGTTGAGCCTGACTATGACAGTGAGACCCCTTACATGGAACCACTGGAAGAGCTTATAAGCCTTGTAATGGATGCACCGGAGGAGGGGTTTCTAAAGACCGCTTATGATACCCTTGATATTGAAAACACGCTTGACAGCCATATACTGTTTTTGCTTTCCGGTTGTTCCGATCCACGTGCAGCAAATCAGTATATATACAGGAATAATGGCTCTGATTCAAAGTTTTCATTCTGTCCTGGAAACCTCTATGCGGACAGCTTCGGGAGAAGGCCTGATTCAACCATGGTGGACCCGGCATGGTTTTTTAATGGAAGCAGGCTCTTTAACCGCCTCTACCAGGAAGCAGGCTACAGGGAGGACCTCAAGGCAAGGTACAGTGCCTTAAGGGAGGATATCCTTACAGTAGATAACCTCGTAAGCCTGATAGATAAAAGTACCATAGGGCTGTCCGGTGCATGGCAGAGAAACTTCACTGCCTGGCCCATATCCAGCCAGGTATATGAGGATTCCATGAGCCCGGAGGAAGATGTAGCTTATATAAAGGAATACCTAAAAGACAGGTTAACCATTCTTGATGATTATATAAATAATCCTCCAATCCTTAAGATCGGGGATAGCTATGCCTTAATAAACGA
>JAFGDA010000112.1 GCA_016932375.1 Actinomycetota bacterium
AAAAAAACAGGAAATTATTGAAAACAAATATATCAAACCGTTATTACCAGGATTTCATCAAAAAACTACTTCTATCCAAAGCAGTGCCGCTCAAGCATTTTTATTCTTCTGCTGCAGTTATGACAAGTTTTGAAAAATCAGCCATATCAAGGTAAAGGTCAACTATTTTCCTTACCAGGTTTATCCTGTTCCGCATTAAATTTTCCTCGGGGGCCATAACAAGCACTTCATCAAAGAATTTGTCTACCGTACTGCCGAATTCCCTGAGAGCATCCATCACTTCCGGGTATTTCCCGTTTTCAAGGTATGCTCCTATCCCTTTTTTTCTGCGGAGAAGGGCATCATACAATTCCTTTTCATATTTTTCCAGGAAAAGCTCCGGCCTGACCTCACCAAACTCTTTTTTAGCTATGATATTTTTACTCCTGAACATTGGCAGGTAAATTTTATTTATATCACCTTTTTCTATAAATTTTTCAATAGCACTATATCTTTTATCAATATCAACTATTGAAGAACAACCGGATCCAAGGACTGCGTCAAGAATATCCAGTCTTTTTCCCTTTTTTGTAAGTAAAAACCTGTACCTGGCCATTATAAATTCCATTATATTCAGGACTGCCTTACCCATATCCGTACCGCCAAAATCAAATGAAGAAAGGTAAAGCTCGCTTGCCTTTATTATAAGGTCCTTCAATTCGTAATCATATTTACCCTCAAGTGTGGATAGCACTATGCCTGAAGCTTTTCTTCTAAGGGCAAAGGGGTCTTCGGAACCGGAAGGGATATTCCCGGCCAGGAACATACCCGTTATTGTATCAATCTTATCCGCAATGGATAGTATCCTCCCCGTCTCGCTTACCGGCAGCCCGTCACCCGCAAACCTTGGCTGGTAATGTTCAAATATGGCATTTGCAACCCCGGGATTTTCCCCTTTTTCCCTTGCGTATTCCTTGCCGACAATACCCTGAAGTTCCGGAAATTCAACTACCATGTTGGTTACAAGATCGCATTTGCAGCAGCTGCTTGCTTTTTTAAGGTTCCCCAGCATTTTTTCGTTTTTGAGATCAGGCCTGTTTTTAATTATACCGGCCAGATAACACGTCAGCTTTTCAAGCCTTTTTTGCTTGTCCCCCATAGTTCCAATACCGGAGTAAAAAATTACCCCATCAAGTTTTTTCCGCCAGCCGGAAAAGCTGCATTTTCTATCTTCCTCCAGGAAAAATGATGCGTCACTCAGGCGGGCGCGCAAAACCCTTTCATTACCCCTGCGTACCTTATCCTCATCCCTGATTCCGTTTGCGACTATAATAAAGTCTGTGGTCACGTCACCGTTTTCCGAGATAACAGCAAAATATTTCTGGTGATACTGTATGGCTTCAATGAGTATATCTTTCGGTATGTATAAAAATTGCTCCGGGAACCTGCCGGCAATAATATGAGGATTTTCTACAAGATTGACCACATCGTCCATTAGCTCATGGTCTGCCACCACATGGTATTTACCTTTCCACCTTTCATTTTCCAGGCTGCTGAAAGCTTCAAGTATCAGGCTGCGCCTTTCGCCAGGACTGGCAATCACGCCACCCCTTTTTTTTAGGAGGGAGAAGTAATTTTCTGCTTTATCTATTATCAGGGGTTCGGGATAAAGTTTACGCAGCCCATAGGTAATGTTTGAGGACCTTACGGTTCCTATTTCAAAATCGATAACTTTACTGCCATACACAGCAGCCAGCCATCTTATGGGCCTGGCAAACCTTATATCATAATCACCCCAGTACATCTGTTTTTTAAAGGTGAGTGAAAGGACAGTGTCCCTTATTATTCCGGGAAGCAACTCAGCAGTTTTCCTGCCGTCCTCTTTCATTCTTTTACCGAGATATATCCCTTTTCCACTTATATCTATCTCTTCAAGATCACAGACCTGGACACCCAAGCTTTTCGCAAACCCTGTTGCAGCCTTATTTGGTTCTCCGTTTTCATCAAAAGCAATGCTTTTTGGCGGCCCGGTTACAGTTTTTACAACGGGGCTCTGGAAATCATCAAGGTTATCTGCATATGCGGCAATTCTCCTTGATGAAACAAATGTCCTTATGCTTTCAAATTTTATCCTTGAATTTTTTAAATTGTTTTCGAGGGCTGATTTAAGGCCTGCCGACCCTTCATCCATACACGATGGCGGCAACTCTTCTGTCCCGATCTCTAAAATAAAATTCTTCGCCATAACAGCAGTCTATGCGTCTTTCTTTACTCTTTATTTCTATTTACATTAATTATTTACTATCCTTTTTGCATTCAAGCAGGGGGTACCCGAGTTCCTCCCTCTGCTTTATATAAGCCTGGCATAATGCCCTTGCCAGTTTTCTCACCCGGCCAATATATGAGGTCCGCTGGGCTACGCTTATTGCTTCCCTTGCATCAAGGAGGTTAAAAACATGGGAACATTTCAACACATATTCATGTGCAACAAATATAAGATCCCTCTTTAATGCCCTTGCGAATTCGGTTTCGTATCTTTCGAACAGGTCAAGGAGCATTCCGATATCCGCAACTTCAAAATTATACCGGGACCACTGTTTTTCTGATTCGAGATGGACATCTGCATAGCTGATATCATCATTCCACTTTAGTTCCCAGAAGCTGTCCCGGTCCTGGAGGTACATTGCAATCCTTTCAAGCCCATATGTCAGTTCAGCTGAAACAGGCTTGAGCTGCAGGCCCCCCATCTGCTGGAAATATGTAAACTGCGTGACTTCCATTCCGTCTGCCCATACTTCCCAGCCCAATCCTGCAGCCCCTATGGTCGGGGATTGCCAGTCATCTTCCACAAACCTTATATCATGATTGTCAACATCTATTCCAAGCCCGGCAAGCGAACCGAGGTACTGTTCCACAACATCATCCGGCGAAGGCTTGAGCAGTACCTGAAACTGGTAATAGAACTGCGTCCTGAAAGGGTTTAGCCCGTACCTGCCATCAGTTGGCCGCCTTGAGGGTTCGACATAGGCCACTTTCCATGGTTCGGGACCAAGGCACCTCAGGAAAGTATCAGGATTAAATGTACCCGCACCTTTTTCAAGATCCATAGGCTGTTTTATTATGCAGCCTTTTTGGGCCCAGTATTTCTGTAGATTAAATATGATATCCTGAAAATTCATAGTGTCTTATTTTAATAATATTAGTTTTAATAGTCAATCAAACTGATAAACGGATAAACTCAGACCCGGTTGATTAAAACCAATTGATTCAGGCAAATGGACTTTAGCGAATGGTCTGCCTTTATACCTGCATTTAGATAGTTTCCCGGTTTCCTGTATCCCTGGCAGGAATATTAATTTACCCGAGGGCAAGCCTGTAGATTTCCATGACATCCCTGGTGTCCAGTTTCTTGAAACTGCCGATGGGTCCAAAAAGCTGGGTCTTTTCTACCATTTCCGCAAATCTTTCTTCTCCTATGCCCGCATCTTTAAGGGTAACAGGCAGCCCAAGACTGCCAAAAAATTCCTTAAGTTTCCCTATGGCCTCGATTATGGTTTTTTCTTCCGGGGCGGACCCTGTATCCATATCAAGAACCCTTTCGGCAAATTGACAGAATATTCCGGTACGGATCCTGTATACATACCTCATCCAGGCAGGAAAAATTATAGCCAGGCTCAATCCGTGTGTCATTCCATATGCTGAACTCAGTTCATGGCCAATCTTATGGGATGCCCAGTCCCCGGTCCTTCCTGTTCCAAGGATACCATTATGGGCTATGGTGCCTGCCCACATAAGCTCTGCCATGGGATTATAATCCGCAGGATTTTTTACAGCTCCGGGAGCATTGGCCATAACTGATTTCAGGGTCGCTTCACATAGGCGGCCGGTAAGGTCAACATTTTCTGTCCTTGTGAAATATCTTTCCATAACGTGTGACATTATATCTACTGCGCCGCAGGCCACCTGGAACGGTGGAAGCGTTGACGCAAGCTCCGGGTTCAATATGGCAAACCGGGGCCTTAAAAGCTCATTATGATAACCTCTTTTTATCATTCCATCTTCGTTTGTGATTACCGAGACATCACTTGATTCGCTCCCTGCAGCCGGGATGGTCAGGATTACGCCAACAGGAAGAGCCTCGAGAGGCCTCGTGACACCCTCTACAAAATCCCACATACTTTTGCCAGGATATGGCGCGCTTACCGCTATTGCCTTTGCAGAATCAATTACACTGCCCCCTCCAACTGCCAGCACGAGCCCGATATCATTCTTCCTGCAAATCCCCGCACCTTCCTGGACCAGGCTTAAAACAGGATTGGGCTTAACCCCGGCAAGCTCGAATACCCTTATATTTTCTTTTTTAAGAGACTCCATGACCTGCCCGTAAAGCCCGGTCCTTTTTATGCTTCCGCCGCCATAATGAAAAAGGACCCTGCCGGTTATTTTCCTGACTTCTCTTCCAGCCTCTTTATGGACACCCCTGCCGAAGATTATTTTTGTCGGATTTTGAAATATAAAATTTTCCAAATTACTCTCCCTTCACCAAAGCATTCAGGCTTATTTTAAAAAAAACAAAAGGATTAATCCACATTTTTGTCCATTTTACAATTGGGTAATAACACAGCTCCTAATTAAATAGCTGAAGTACC
>JAFGDA010000113.1 GCA_016932375.1 Actinomycetota bacterium
ACATCCTGCTGTCAGTATGCACACTGCGCGTGCGGGTCATCAGAATTTCCCAGGTGCCTGAACTTAAAACCACCTCATTTTCCTGTGCTCCCGAACCTATAAGTGCAAACTGTGTATCGTGACCCGTAACTACAACAGGAATACCTTTATTTACTCCCAGCTGTGAGGCCGCATCTTCTGTTAATCTGCCTGCAATGGTCCCGGCTTCTGCAAGCTTTGAGAATTTGTCCGGAATGCCCGTAGCAGCAAGAATTTCTTCCGAAAACCTGCGGCTTCTGATATCCGTTAGCATTGATGTCCCGGCCATAGTTAAATCATTCACCATTTGTCCGGTTAGCTTGTATATAAATATGGAAGGAAGAAACAGGAAAGAGTGCATCTTACTGACAGCCTCACTGTGGTTTTCAATCAGCCATATTAATGTATGGATGGTATTAAAGCTGAAACGGCCAAGGCCTGAAATTTCATACAGGCGTTCAGGGGAAATGTACTTCCGGATATTTTCCATTACAGGGACTGTACGCCGGCACTGCCATGAAATTACAGGATAAAGAAGTTTGCCTTTACTGTCAACAGGTGCGCCATTCACCCCGAAAGTGGTAACCGTGATAGCTTCCACTGCCGAGGGATCAATAACAGTCATCACCTTGCGTGTACAGTCAGAAAACTTATTCCATATCTCATCAACATCCCATATCAATCCCCCCCTGTAAAAAGGATCGGGACTGGTGCTATTGGACAGGGAGTGCATTGCTGTGATCTCTCCCTTTATGTTGACGGCTATTGCCCTTATATTCGTTGCCCCGCAATCGAGGACAAGCACTAATTTATTCCTCATCCTTTCAGCCGTATAGAGGTCCGTATGTCCTGCAGGCACGGAAATCCGATCCCTCGCTGTTCATGCCGAACGCCCTCCACGCAGAAGGCCTGTAAATATTTGCCTCGTCAATGTTATGCATACTCACCGGTATGCGCAGCATGGATGCCAGTGTTATTAATTCTGCACCAATGTGTCCGTAACTCGAGGCACAGTGGTTGGCTCCCCAGCTGGCCACAACAGAATATACGTCCCTGAAGTTACCCTTACCTGTAAGGCGCGGAGCAAACCATGTTGTGGGCCAGCTCGGACTGGTGCGCCCGGTGAACAACTTATTGGCCTTTCCCGGCAAGCTTACCGTATATCCCTCGGCAATCTGGATAACAGGTCCCAGTCCCTTTACAATGTTTACTCGTGATATTGTCAGGGGCATATCGCCGCGGGTAAGAAATTCCGATGAAAAGCCCCCTCCCGGGAAGTACTCCAGTATTGCAGGGCACCATGATGTGGCTTTCAGGCACCTGGCAGCTTCCTCCCTTGATATCTCCCAGAAGGGCTTTACAGCCGGCTTCCCTGCTATCTCCTGCTGACCGGTAAAATCAAGTGCCGAAGCCCCCGAATTTATAAGGTGCATAACGCCTCCTGCTGCTTTTCCCTCCGTCTTCAGACCTGACGCTCTTTTAATAGCTTCCGGACTCCAGTAAGTCCGGAGGTCAGAAAACATTTGAGCAGTGTTGGTAAGAAGATACCCGAAAAGCATTGATACTCCGTTCAGTGAATCGTTTTCAGTAGCCACAAGATAAGGAGGCCGTAGTCCGTTCCAGTCAAATGACGAACACAGTATAGCCTCCAGGAAATCGCCATTGGGCTGGTAGTCTGTCCATTGTCTCTGCCCCTGGAAACCTGCGAGAATAGCATTATGACCATGCGCTTCCTCCCCGTAACCCATATCCTTTAGTACCGGATTACCGGCCATAAGGTCCCTGGCAATGATGGTCATCTTCACTACCTTTTCCCACTCTGTGTCTTTCTTCTGCCGCGAGCTTGGTTTTTCATTATAATCTTTCCCTTCCCTGCAGTTCTTTTTAACCCAGTCCATTGCCCGCTTATATTCCTGCATGTCATAAATCTGAAGGTCCATCCTCCTTAGAAACTCTGTCAAATCGATATACTCATTTCTCATGCCGAGGTACTCCTGGAAGAATTTCTCGTCAACAATGGAACCCGCAATGCCCATAGATACCGAGCCCATTGACAAATACGATTTATTGCGCATAATGGAAACGGCTAGTGCACTTTTAGCGAACTGCAGAATTTTCTCCCTGACATCGTCCGGGATGCTCGTATCATCCATATCCTGAACATCCTTTCCGTATATGCCAAATGCCGGTAATCCCTTCTGGTTATAGCCGGCAAGAGCAGCTGCCAGGTATACGGCTCCCGGCCGCTCGGTTCCGTTAAATCCCCATATAGCTTTGGGAAGATGTGTATCCATATCTATTGTCTCAGTTCCATAGCACCAGCATGGTGTTACCGTAAGGGAAACCCCAACATTTTCAGCACGGAACCTGGAAGCACAGGCTTCAGCTTCTGCAACACCACCGATGCATGTGTCGGCTATAATACATTGTACCGGTGTCCCATCGGGATATTTCAGGCTGGATTTCAGTAAATCAGCTGCAGACCTTGCCATATTCATTGTCTGCCCTTCGAGTGCTTCCCTCACCCCGCCCAGGCGCCCGTCAATTGCCGGACGTATCCCTATTTTCGGGTATGTTTTCATTTTATAATATTATTAAAGTACTATAAATTATATGATTGTTTGACTGAATTTTTAAATATTTGATTGTCGGTAAATAATTTACTTGTTCACTGGTATATATAAAAAAACAAGTTTAATAACCTCAATCCTTTACGAAATAAAATTGCAAAAAAAAGATAAGAAAACCATATAACCTATACTTTTTATATCCATGAGATTAAAAAATAGGGACAGCGCCCATATTTTTAATTATGGGCGCTGTCCCTTCTATGTTGTAAAACAAGTTTTAGGACATATTTTTTACAAAAATTCAATATTTTTTTATTCCCTATAAAAACAACCTTCTATTAGCAGACATCTAATTCTTATTAGAGCTGCACTCTCTTTTTTATTTTTTATAAGGAAGTGAACCGCATGCTATTTAGTAGCAGACATTCTTATTGAAAGAAGCTGCAAGGGACAGAAAGCGGTCTCACTTCTTTTTTATGTAATTTTCTATAGGTTTTATATTACTTAACCACTGCCATTTCATATTCTTCCTGAGATTTTAACACAAATCTAATTCTATTAAGTAGTTTTCTTGCTATTCTTATTATAGCTTTATTGGGTTCCATACTTTTAGATAATTCTTTATATTTAAGCATTAAGACAGGATCAAATCTTATGGAAACCCATGCACTTTCAATTATTGCCTTACGTAAAAAACCATTTCCTCTTGGGGTTAATTCTCCAACTCTCTGTTTCTCTCCACTTGAAGCTGTAGTCGGGATTAATCCTATGCAGGAACATAATTTATCTCTATTTTTAAATCGTAATATGGTTTCTATTTCTGTAATTATTATCATAGCCGTTAAAAGAGCAATCCCTGGTATGCTGCGAAGTAGTTTTATTTGTTGATTATAGTGTTCACTAGCTGCCAATTTACGTATTGCTTTATTAATTGTTAAAATTTCTTTATACCCGTATCTTAATATTTCTATTAAAGTCTGTAATGATTTTTTCCCAGTATCCTGATTTAATTTTATTTGTTCCAACCATTGAATAAAACTCCTGGTCCATTTCCTGCTGCCGGAATATATTTCAGGTATCTCAATCCCATAAAAAAACAGGAAGGATTTTATCCTGTTCTTTATTCTTGCCAAATCTTTAACTAACCCATATCTTATTCTTAGTAAACTTCTATCTTCTAATGTTTTCCTGGTTGGAACATATATAGCTTCCAAATCTCCATTTCGTAATGACCTGACTATTTTCATCGAATCCTTCTTATCATCCTTTTGCTTCTTCTCCTTATCTTTAGTTGGTATATCTGACGGATTAACTACTATGGAATTTATCCCCAATTCCCGTAATTTCTCATGTATCCAGAAACCACAAAATCCAGCTTCATATGCACTGTGGTAATTTCCTCCCGGAAAATTCCTGCATAGATAATTACTTAACATTTTTGGATCCGGAGGTTGTACAAATGTCTTATGATAAAGGTCATCTACCATAATAGAAACTTTCCAGCTTTTTTTATGAACATCTAATCCTATAAATATATTTTGTCCTTTAAAGGCAAATTCACTAAATTTGGTTTGTGTTTGCATAAGTTTAATATTTTATGTTAGACTTGTGTTTGTCCGCTCTAAAAACCTATAATTTTAGAGCGGACTTTTTTATCTTAATAAAGATAATACTTCGTCCAAACTTATGCTTTACAAACATAGGGGCTATTCTGAAAATTGTCATGAAATATTGACATATACCAGATACCTGTATTCCTTGAAAGGTTAAAAAAAGTTAAAATTAAAATCCTTTTTCTTAAACATAAATTTCAGTTATACAGTGACTTATAAACCGTGATTCAAATAATATATTTTTATTTAAGGCATTTTATTTGCTGTAATATATGGCAAAATAACATAATTAACCAAATGTTAAACTCACTAAAATATGGAGGGCATAAAAATGACACTAACAAGATTATCAAACAACACTATTCCCTTTTTCCCTTCATTATTTAACAGACTATTTGATGGGGACTGGTCGGACTGGTCAAGTTCTAACTTTTCAAGTACAAATACTTCATTACCTGCCGTAAACATCAGGGAGAATAATAATGCCTACATTATTGAAGTCGCTGCACCGGGAATGAAAAAAAATGACTTCAGGATTAACTATGACAATGGCTTGTTGACTATTTCCTCTGAAAAAAAAGAAGAGAATAAAGTAGATGACGATAAGTATACCCGCCGTGAATTCAGTTACCGGTCATTCCAGAGAACTTTTAACATTTCAGAAGACATGGTAGACAGCAATAAAATTGAAGCTAAATATAACGACGGTATACTC
>JAFGDA010000017.1 GCA_016932375.1 Actinomycetota bacterium
AAAGGCACCAGCGCAATGGCAGAAAGGTTTTTTTCAATGGCTGCTGGTATTTCTGCATCAGTCACCATATGAATGTTTATATTTGAGGCAGGACCAATTATTTTTTCAAAAATCCTGTATACTTCACCTGATATAAACAATTCGGGAGGACCGGGGTTGCTACCATCGAAATAATCCAGTTCCGAATCCTCTCCCTTCCAGTACTTCTTTAAATCTTCCCAGTTGATTCCGTCAACCAGCTGGAAAAAATTTGTCACCGGGATTATTATCCATTCCATACCGGACTCAATCCTGAAATAATCATCAAGGGATACCATCCCGACAGGGCCTATTTCGAGATTAACTGTCCCTTCATCCCTGTAATCAACCACTTCTATTTCTTCTGAACCAGCAATATATTCAATAAGAAATGAATATAAATCCTCCGGGATAGTATCTTCTATCCATAATCTTATGGAGGGATTCTCTTCTTTTACCGGCAATTCCCCTCCCGTTTCCTGTTCACCTTCTCCTTCGGCCCGTGAAGGCTCTCCTGCCGGTAAAGCTTCTTCAGTTTCCGAAGCCGCCTCCGGTTTTTCTTCAAACGATCCACTTTTTGAATCCCCCAGCACTTTTCCGAGTATATCACATGATAAAAGCAGGGGAAGCGAAGCCATGGTAAATATCATTACAACTACAAGAAGGTAGATTATTTTTTTAGACATGATCAATCCTTTCATGCCGGACCAATCCTTCAAAATAGAAATGTCACATATAAATGGCAATAATAAGATATATTATAACATTCTATTTTTTTATTTTAAAAATTAAAGCAGTAAAATAGCCATTATATTTGCAAAAAGTGTTATAATAACCTGCAAATAATATCAGCAGAAGCAAAATTCCGGATTATAATCTTTTATCTTGGTCAATATTACCAGGAAGGAAAAAAATGTTACAGAGGAAAAATGTTGAAGTAAAGGGGAGCAAAACAATAACTGTCATTGCTGAAGGCGTAAAGGTTGATGGTAAAATATATTCTCCCGGCGCAACAAGGATAGATGGTACTATTAAAGGTGAGCTTGTGTCAGATAAAGAAGTCATCATCGGAAAGGAAGGCCTGGTGGAAGCAGATGTTAAAACCAAGGATGCAACAATTGCCGGGACATTTAAAGGGAATATGACTGCTTCGGGAGAAGTTGAGATATCCTCCACCGGTAAATTCATCGGTAATCTTACACAAAAAGATGCTCTTTTGAGCGTCGCAAAAGGAGGTTTATTCAAGGGTGAGAGCATAATAGGCTCTGATCCTGATGCTTTTAAGGCACATGAGATAAGTAAAGAAATAAAGAATATCAAGGACTTAGCGTAATATTGCCCCAGATTCCTATTCTTTCATTTTTTACGATTAAAATACCCCTTATGCCTTTTTTCCCACGGTAGATATTTATTGTCTTATCTATATCATTTTCACTGATTATACTGTTGGCAATAGCAGTTGCCGCAGCATCGGCAGTAATGGTTGAGACTGCCATAACCGTTACAAGGTCACTTTTCCCCAGGCTGAGTGAATGCCCGAACCTTCCGGAGGAAGAACACAGCCCGCATGGGGTCTGGTTTCCTTTGATCTGGAGGCTTAGACTGTCCCCTATGCTGCTCCCTTTTATATAAAGCCCCACACTTAAGTCCCTTCTGCTCCTGAGATACAGGTCTCCCCCGTTTTCTATGATAAGGTCCCTGCATGCCCGGTCAGGGAGCCCTTCAGCAATATAGTCACAGACCGCCCCTGCAACAGCAGCCATGGGACCCACATTCAATTCACCGGCAGCATGGCACATTTTTTTTATCACAGCGGTATAATCTTCTTCAGCCTTCAGGGGTACAAGGCTTTTTAAAAATCGGGGGTTGGAGGATATTACTTTGTCTATCTGCCGGTAAAAATCGCGGACCAGCTCCATTGCCCTTTTAATTACATCAGTGTTACTGCTAAGGAAAAGGTCTGAATATCTGTAAACCAGGTTCCAGCTATGTTCCATTGAGGCTTTTATCCTGTACCTGTATATACTTTTATCAGTATCATTCCCTTCTTTGCAAAGCTCTCTGGCAGGATGGATGCTGTTTTCAGTCATCCTTGTTATTTTTTCCGTACTGTCTCCCATAATACATCCGTAAAATATTTTTATAAATCGCATCTAACTAATTATAAGGAAACCGGCAGGGTATTACCGGATATATCCCATAAGACCCTTTTCCTAAAAAAATTATATTATACGGAATTTTAAAAATCCATAAGGCGGGCATATGCTAAACGCACCTGTTTTAGGGACCGTTACAGGCTTCCCTGTATCTTTTTCCGTATCCGGTTCATATCTTTTTCCCGGATGCGGATAAACTCTATTCAGGAACCTTAAATATTTCCTTCTTTCAGGAGCCTGTTGGAAAAATATCCATATTGGAGTATTATAAAATACTAAAAATCCTGAGTGGATAGTTTAAAAATATGGCAAAAACTATTGAAGAAATAAATGAAAAAATAAAATCAGGCGATGTCGTCGTCCTGAACGCCGAAGAGATAATAGAATATGCTGACAAAAAAGGGGTAAAAAAGACTGCAGCAGAGGTAGATGTTGTAACCACGGCAACCTTTGGCCCGATGTGCTCATCGGGAGCTTTCCTTAACTTCGGGCATTCCGACCCGCCTATAAGGATGGAAAAGGTATGGCTCAACGACGTGCCTGCATACGCAGGTATTGCAGCAGTGGATTGTTATATTGGCGCCACTGAACTGTCTGAAACCGAAGGGATAAAGTACGGTGGGGCAAATGTTATTGAAGACCTGATAAATGGAAAACCGGTGAAACTTAAAGCTATTTCCCATGGAACAGATTGTTATCCACGCAGGGAAATAGAGACTTTTATAACAATAGATACCGTCAACCAGGCTTACCTGTTCAATCCCCGGAATGTTTACCAGAACTATGCAGCAGCCACAAATTCTTCAAACCGCACTATTTATACATATATGGGAAAACTTCTGCCCAATTTCGGAAATGCAACCTTTTCCAGTGCAGGACAGCTCAGCCCTCTTTTAAATGACCCTTATTACCGTACAATAGGTATTGGCACGAGGATTTTTATTGGAGGCGCGCAGGGTTTTGTGGCATGGATGGGTACACAGCATAATCCTTCCCGTGAAAGGCTCGCAAACGGAACACCTGCGGGCCCATGTGGCACCCTTGCGTTGATAGGAAACCTTAAGGATATGAACACGAGGTTTATAAGAGCCTGCTCTTTCCGTAATTATGGCGTAAGCATGTTCATGGGTATCGGTGTCCCTATCCCTGTTCTTGATGAGGAAATGGTGGAATTTTTGAAAGTTACAGACGAGGATATATACACAGAGGTATTTGACTATTCGGTACAGCGGAGGAACAGGCCTTCATACGGCAGGGTCAATTATAAGCAGCTGCGTAGCGGCAGCATTAAAATAGGCAAAAGGGATGTGCAGAGCGGGTGCATTTCAAGCTATGCAAGAGCTCTTGAAATAGCCAACCTGCTGAAAGAGCAGATACTTAAAGGTAAATTTACATTGACTGCAAGTGTTTCCCCGCTCCCTCTCGAACAGGAATACAGGGGCCTTGAAATTCTCAGCCAGGAGGAACTCTGATGATAAAAAGAAAGCTCGTCTTAAGTTTTCCCGAAAAAACCGTAACCAAACCTATTATTTATAAGCTTGTAAAAGAATTCGACCTCGAATTTAATATACTGCGTGCAGAGATTACTCCTGATATGGAAGGTAAAATGCTTATAGAGCTCAAAGGCGATAAGCAGAGAATCGATAATGCCGTTATTTATCTCTCCGAAAATAACGTAACGGTCCAGGAGGCTGCAAAAGATATCATCGTTGACAGGGATATATGTATTGACTGCGGGGCCTGCACATCAATATGCATCACCCGGGCCCTTACCCTTGATAAAAAAACTTTTAAGCTGGATTTTGATAAGGACAGGTGCATCCTTTGCGAGCTTTGCATTGACTCCTGCCCCGTTTCTGCCATCAAAGTCAATATGTAAGAATCATCCTTTATTTCTTTATCCTGAAAAATCCCGCATTGTACTTACATTGAGATTTGCACATGGTACAGGGGGAAGGGGGTCTTTTTTTACCTGTATATTTTATCCCCTATATATTTATATTATTTATCCGCCCTATTCCTCATATATTTCAAAATCTTCTTTTGATGCTCCGCATTCGGGACAAACCCAGTCATTACTGATGTCCTCAAAAGCGGTCCCCGGCTCCACACCGTTATCAGGGTCACCCTTTTCAGGGTCATAAATATACCCGCATACCTGACATTCCCATTTTTGCATTTATGCTCCTTTCTATAGTTCATTGATACAAGGATAATTCTTACACAGGCCGGCACCTTCTTAATTATCCGTATAAATCCGGAAGTTGATACAATTCTATTATCAATATTGCCATATCTCAAATCTTTTTATCACTTTGTAGTATAATTAGAATAAAAATAATTAGTTCTTAACATTTTCATGAAAAGAACCATATGGTAATAAAAAATAATCTACGGTTCAAGACCGTGATTATCCTGCTCCTATTTATGTCAGTGATCTTTTCTACAGGCCTGGCAGGCAGTCCCGGTCCTGTGCCTGAAGACAACAGGATCTATGCTGAAGTAACAATTGCAGATAATAGTTATGCTGACCCGGTAGAGATCGGCAGCTTCTATACCTGTAAAATAGACGGCATAATCGAGCCTTCGATATCCAATTATCTTAAGAAGTGCCTTAACCAGGCCCTGGCTTCCGGTTATGGCCTTATCATCCTGATGGACACTCCCGGTGGTCTCGAAGAATCTATGAGAGAGATGATCCTGAGTATGCTTAATACGGAAATCCCCGTTATCGTTTTTGTTTATCCCGAAGGTGCAAGGGCTGCTTCTGCCGGTGTTTTCTTAACCTATGCCAGCGATATAGCAGTTATGGCCCCCTATACCAGCATTGGAGCTGCGCATCCTGTAAATCTGGGTGGAGAAGAACAGGTAACCGGGGAAATGATGGAAAAAATCACCAATGATTCGGTAGCATTCATAAAAAACCTTGCCCTCTCGCGGGAAAGAAACCAGGAGTGGGCTGAGCAGGCAGTCAGGGAAAGTGTATCCATTACTGCATCCGAAGCGCTGGAGATAGGGGTCATTGATATCACTGCTAAAAATACTCCGGACCTGCTGGACAAGATAAACGGGAAAGTGATCGACAAACTTGGAAAGACCTTTATCATCAATTCAAAAAATGCTGCTGTCACTGAACTTGAGATGAACCTTATAACCCGTTTTCTCCATATCATATCCAATCCCAATATTGCCTACATCCTGTTCATGCTGGGCATATTAGGAATAATCTATGAATTTTCCCAGCCAGGCCTGGGGATCTCCGGAGCAGTAGGGGTATTGCTCCTGATCATTGGATTATACGCCCTGAGTATCCTTCCCATCAATTATGCCGGCCTCTCGCTGATTATACTGGCAGTAGTGCTTTTTGTAGTTGATATACTTCTGGGGCTGGGAGGGATCCCTTCTATTGCAGGGGTTGCTTCCCTTATGATAGGGTCTTTTTTGCTTATAAATACAGATGCCCCTTATCTTAAGATTGCCCGGAGTATCATCATCAGCGCTTCGGTAGTTGCAGGGTGTTTTATGGTAATTGTCATCAGGGCGGTATACAAAGCCCACCGGCAGAAGCCGGTCACGGGGATAGCGGGAATATTGGGAGAAACCGCCACGGTCATCATTGAACTCAGGCCCGAAGGCCAGGTAAAGATCTCTGGCGAGATATGGCAGGCTGTGTCAAAAAGCGGTAAAAAGATCAAAAAAGGTAAAAAGGTAAAAATTGAATCGGTCGACGGCCTGAAATTATACGTGGATGAAATACCGGATAACAAAGATACCCATTAATAATAAGGGTTTTAAAATATAAAGATGTTAGAAAAAATTAAAAACCGTTAAAATATTATCAACAACATTAATATAACAGGAGGTTGTATCATGCTGATAGGCCCGCTTATAGGAATTATTTTTGGGGTGGTCATCGTACTTATCATAATATTCTCCGCAGTCAAGGTACTGAAGGAATATGAAAGGGGGGTAATATTCAGGTTCGGAAGGCTCAGTGGAACCAAAGGTCCGGGAATATTTTTAATCATTCCTTTTGTGGATAAAATGATCAAAGTGGATTTAAGGACAGTAACCATGGACGTGCCTCCCCAGGACGTAATCACCAAAGATAATGTTCCGGTAAAGGTAAATGCAGTGGTGTATTTCAGGGTGATGGATCCGGCAAAAAGCGTGATAACCATAGAAAGATATATAGTCGCCACTTCCCAGATAGCACAGACCACCTTAAGGAGTATCCTGGGCCAGGCGGAGCTTGATGACCTGCTATCCAGGCGTGAAAAGATCAACCAGGAACTGCAGAAGATAATAGATGAACAGACTGACCCATGGGGAATCAAAGTCTCCACCGTGGAGATCAAGGATGTGGAGCTGCCGCAGACCATCCAGAGAGCTTTTGCCAGGCAGGCTGAAGCAGAGCGTGAAAGAAGGGCCAAGATTATCAGTGCAGAAGGTGAGTTCCAGGCATCAGAACGCCTGTCCGAAGCAGCCAGGGTCCTCAGCAAGCACCCGGTCTCGGTACAGCTAAGGTTTTTACAGACGCTAAAAGAAATAGCCACCGAGCAGAACTCTACCATAGTTTTCCCTGTACCCATTGACCTTGTCGAAGGTTTTATAAACAAACTTGGCAGCCACAAAAGTAACAATACCGATTGAGATGTTAAAGCGCTTGAGAAGCAGGGACAATAAACCAGAATACCCCGGAAAGAATATTGAGGGAGAAAAAACCTGGCTCAGGAAGCTTGAGAGGGGCGATCTTTCAAAATCCCTCAACTGGCTTAAGGACCCATCGATTAACATGTTCCTGAGCCAGGAATTCAGGGACCTGACAGAGGAACAGGAAATCAAATGGTACGAATATATACAGAATTCCAGCAGGGATATGGTTTTCGCCATACTGGACCGGTCAAACGGAAAGTATATCGGGAATTGCTCCCTTAATAAAATAGATACTGAAAAACGATACTGTGAACTTGGAATCGTCATAGGGGAAAAAGATTACTGGAACAGGGGATTTGGCACGGATGCCATAAACAGTATTCTTGAATTTGCATCCTCTAACCTCAAAGTAAAAACCATAAGATTAAATGTATATAAGTATAACCAGAGGGCAATAAAAGTATATGGGAAATGCGGCTTCAGGCTTAAAAGGATATTGAGGAAAGACCACCTGTATGGCGGAAAGTACTGGGATACCATGGTAATGGAATACCGGTGCGGGCATTCGTACTAAATACGAATATTAGGTATTTTATTTTTTATTGGATGCTTTTATGTTAATATTCTTATAATTATTACCTGATTCCTCTTGTTATGTATAAATATACAGATAAAAATAAACTTGGTCCCGGCTCAATTTTCTTTATTATCCTTTTTACCACTTCCGCCATCGGCCTTGGTGTTTTGCTTTATCTTGATAAGGGAAAATTCTGGGATATACTGCCTTACATAAGCATCCCTGTTATGGTATTAAGCCTTATTCTTGCAGTATTTAACCTTGTACGGAGAACGGCAGGAAGGTTCATCTTCATCTTTTTTTTTATAATCTCTGCAATAATACTTGTCCTTTCAGGAATATTTGGCCCTTTCGCCCTGAAACGCCGGGCAGAGCAACATTTTGAAGACAGTAAATATGGCCAATCCATAGAACTATATGAAAAACTTCTCACTGAATATCCCAACAGCTCCCATGCCCCGGAGGCATTAAGTAAAATTGCCCTTGCCTACTATAAAAACCAGGACTATGCCGAATCCCTGAATAGTTATAAGAAGGCTTTGGAGTTAAAAATAGTATCATGGGACGATCTGGAAATAAAAAAAATATTTTCGGAAAGCCACTTCCTTCTTGCAGGGCAGTATGCTGCAGAAAAAAACTACCTCCCTGCAGCAGAAAATTACCTTAAATCTGCCGATATCCTTAAAGAGATAAAAGAGGGTTTACCTGATACAAATGAGGCTTTCATTGCAGAGTACAGGATCCCCGGGTATCTTGCAAAAGCCGGTGAAAACTATATAAAGGACAATGATTATGATAACGCCATAAATATCCTTGAAAGGCTGCTGGACAATTATCCTGATCCGGCAGGTGAATTTTATAACCAGGCAATCTCAATGCTCCTTGGTGCCTATATAGAAAAATCCATATTATTAAGCGGCAACCTTCAATACAGTGAAGCAGTAACCGAATTTATAAGAATATTTTCCCTTCCGGTTGAGGAGGATATCAGCATACCCCGCTACAAAAAGGAAACCATATTCCGTAATGTTCCAGCAGGTACCCTTAAAAGTATAGCAAGGGACAGATACGGTTCGGGCGATCTGGTGCCAGCACTGTTCCTTTTCCAGACCTTTCTGGAGTATTATCCGGATTCTATCAATGAAGTGGCGGGTTATATTGTAGATATAAAAATGAAAATTATTACAGAAGAACGTTACAGTACTTACATACAATCCGACCCTGGAAAATGGGTTGGCATCCCGGGAATGAGCAGGGTCTTTTTTGAAAACCAGACTACCTTCGATATCAATATTTACCTGAAGGGTCCTGCGGGCAGTCTTATAATTGAGGTACCTGCAGATTCTTTTTATGAAGTTGATCTAAAATTCGGGGAATATGATATTCTTGCCGAGCTGGAAAGTACGGAAATACTTCCATATTTTGGCAAAGTCTTATACGATGAAAACAGGCAATACAGGGAGGTATTCAGCTTGAAAAGCCCGGAAGACGGAGAGGAAAACCAGGGATAGGTGGACCTTCCTCAGTTATGGGACATTATTAATTTTCCTGAGGCTGTCATCTATCAGTGATTTAATATTCTTATCAACAAACCCCCTTACATATGATAAATCCTGGTTCCTGTCAACATTGCAGCTTGCCTCCATGCCGGTAATCAGTTTTTCCAGGCCTTCACCGGCACTTTCTATCTGCCCAATTGTCTTATGTCCGTCCCTATTCTTAAGATCACGCACAATATCATCAACAGTTTTATTGAATCCTTCGTAAGCATCTTTTAATGCTCCGGTAAAAGATGCCTTCTGCCAGAACCACCTTCCCTTGTTTTTTTCATTATAAAGGTTGAAGAGACCAAAAAGATATTCGAGGTCAGTATTTCTTTTCTCGCATATGCTCCTGATTATAAACATCCTTTTTGAAATATGGGGCAGCCTGTTAATTTTATCGTAATCTATCATATTGCGTATACCTTTCCTTATTGATTCAATTATATAGTAATCCTGTCATATAATCCAAACCCTGCCCTCCGGCTTTTGCGTGAACCAAATTCACTGTTTAAAAAACATGTGCCCCCAGGGCTTTAAGGCAACACCTTTTGTGGTAGCTCCTGAATCTGGCGGTACAGGACAGGGTTCATCCTTATGTTTTTCCCGTCAGGCCTTAGTCCAGGAGAAACCTTAACATCCTTTCCTGTCCCCTTTTTATGCCAATTCTCCGGGTACTTATAATACTTATGTTTTTTCCGTCGCAGGAATTGCCGGTTATATATAACCCGCCTGTTTTTGAAGTCATATCAATTCCGTTATCTTCTTTTTTGATATCCATGGCCATGGTAAGCTTCCCGGGACCCCCTGCAATATCATCATCCTTATTAGAAGTTTTTCGTCTCTGTCTCATCACTTCGAGGCCCTCATTTGGCTTCACCGCCCTGATTAGTACCGCTCCGGGCCTGCCCTCTTCCTCGGTCACAACATTTAAAAGCCAGTACATTCCGTAACAAAGATAGACATAAGAGAAACCGGGTGCACCAAACATAATACTGCTCCTCGGTGTAAGGCCCCTGTGGGCATGGCTTGCAGGATCATCGGTGCCGTAATAGGCCTCTGTCTCTGTAATAATGCCGCTTACTTTTGAGTATCCGGAATCATTGCCGCCTTTTTCCCTTACAAGTACCTTGCCCAGGAGGTTGCGGGCAACTTCCGCCGTATCCCTTCTGTAAAAATCCCTTCCAAGTATTTTTCCTGATGATTCCATAT